>JBJMNM010000475.1:0-3173 GCA_045804305.1 Gemmatimonadaceae bacterium
GCAGCAGCACCCGTTCGGCGCCCGTGGCGAGGGCGCGGCAGGTCCTGGGAAGCAGCCGTGCAATGAGCAGCGCCGCGATCGTGATGAGGATGGCCCACACGATCCACTGCTTGACGGCTGGTCCCCACCACTTGAGGTAGTGTCCCTCAGTGACGAGGTTCGCCATCGGGACGAGCCCCGTCGCCGCCAGCACGACGGCGGTGACGCGGAGTGGCCAGGTCGATGCAGGAGGAGGGTACGCGACGGTCATCATGACGTAGGACGCGCGAGCGGGTCGGTCTGTCATTCGCTCGCGGCGGGGCGGAGGCCCACCCGCTCCTCACCACCTCAGGGCTCAGCCGCCGCCGAACCGCCCTCGCATGAGCGCGCGCAGATCGATCGCCGGTGCGGTGAGCGGGGCGGGCGCCGGGACCTCACCGGGCTCCTCCACCACGACGCGCTGCATGGTGGCGCGAACGCCGCGGTCGAGAAAGCGCGACAGCTGATCGAACGAATAGTCCGCCCCGCGCCGAGATCCGTAGACCTGCATCGGGTAGACGACGGCCAGCTCGTCCTTGGCGCGCGTGAGCGCCACGTACATGAGACGTCGCTCCTCCTCCAGCTCGTCGGGATCCTCGATCGATCGCGACGCGGGAAACCAGCCGTCCACCGCCCAGATCACGAAGACCGCCTTCCACTCCTTTCCCTTCGCGCTGTGGACCGTGCTGAGGACGAGCGCGTCGCTCTCCGACTCCGAGCCCCCCGCGAGGTCCTGAGTGCCGGATGGGGGATCGAGCGCGAGCGCGGCAAGGAAAGCCGTGCGCGACGGATAGCCCGCGGCAATCGTACGCAGCTGGTCGAGGTCGGCCAGCCGCGCCTCGGGTCGGTCGTACTTCTCCTTGAGCACCGCGTCGTAGATCGCGCGCACGGCCGCGATGTCGCTCGCCACCTTGGCGCCCGCGCTCTCGCCGTCGCGGTTGGCCACGCCACGCAACTGGCGAAGGAGCGCGGCGAGGGAGCGGTGCGCTTCCCGCGCCTTGGGTGGTGCGACGAGATGCGTGAACGCGTCGGGATCCCAGGCGCGCTCCTGCATCGAGGCCATCATCGTGCGCGCGGTGGCGTCGCCGATGCCGGGCATGAGCATGAGGATGCGATACCAGCTCACCTCGTCGCGCGGGTTCTCCGACACGCGCAGGAAGGCGAGGACGTCCTTCACGTGCGCCGCCTCGAGGAACTTGAGGCCGCCCCATTTCTCGAACGGGATCTTGCGATTGGCGAGCTCGATCTCGAGATCGGCCGACATGTAGCCCGCCCTGAAGAGCACCGCCATCTCGTGCAGCGGCACGCCGGACTCATGGAGCTGGAGCACGCGGTCCACCACGAACCGCGTCTGCTGGGCTTCGTCCTTCGCCGTCACGAGCCACGGCTTCTCGCCTCCCTCTCGGCTCGTGTACAGATCCTTGGTGAAGCGCTCTTCGGCGCGCGAGATCACGATGTTGGAGAGATCGAGGATCGGCGCCGTGCTGCGGTAGTTCTGCGCGAGCGTGACCATCGTCGTGCCGGGAAACTGCCGCGGGAAGTCGAGAATGTTGCGGAAGTGCGCGCCGCGGAAGGCATAGATGCTCTGTGCATCGTCGCCCACCACGGTGAGCTTGCGGTGCCCGCTGCACATGCCGCGCAGGATGCGCGCCTGGAGCAGGTTGGTGTCCTGGTACTCGTCCACGAGCACGTGCTCGTACAACGAGGCGATGCGCGCCTGCAGGACGGGCGATGCCTCCAGCATCATGGCCCAGAACAACAGAAGGTCGTCGTAGTCGACGAGATTCCGCTGCTGCTTCCGCAGCGTATAATCGGCGAACAACGAGGTGATCTGCGCCTCGTACTCGAGGAACTGCGGTGCCTCGCGATGCAGCAGCTCGTCGAGCGGGAGTTCCGTGTTGACGTGCCGCGAATAGAGGTAGTGCAGCGTCTCCTTCTTCGGGAACCGCTTGGCCGTCTTCGTGAAGCCCAGGGCACCGCGAGACAACTGCATCAGGTCCTCGGCGTCGCCCTGATCCATGATCGTGAAGTCGGCGGGCAGGCCGGCGGCGGCGCCGAACTGTCGCAGCAGGCGATGGCCGACCGAGTGGAAGGTGCCGCCGTGCACCCGCGCGCCGGCCGACCCCACGAGCCGCTCGGCCCGTGACAGCATCTCACTCGCGGCGCGGCGGGTGAAGGTCAGCAGCAGAATCCGCTCGGGCGCCACACCCCGCTCGATGAGCGCGGCCACGCGATGGATCAGGGTGCGCGTCTTCCCGGTGCCGGCACCGGCGATGACGAGCAGGGGGCCGTCGCCGAAAGTGGCAGCCCGCGCCTGGTCGGGATTCAGCGAGGCGGTCAGCTTGGCGTCGGCGGCGGGAAGGTCGCGCTCGCGAGGCCGGTAGAGGCGGGGCCCGTCATCCATGGGGCCAATATAGCGATCGGCCCGAACGGCTGCCGAAAGAGAGCGTGAGACGGTGAGATGGTGAGACGGTGAGACCGTCAGACGACCGCGGACAGGTGGGGCTCGAGCTCGGACGGGATCAGCTTAACGCGATCGAGGGAGAACACGACAGCGAAGGCGTCAGCGACATGCTTACGCGCGGCTTCGCCCAGCGGTGTGAGCGCCGCGCCGTCCGCGCCGAGCTCCCGGGTAATCGACGTCATCTGCACCTCGGCGATCCCGCACGGCACCATGAGGTCGAAGTACGAAAGGTCGGTGGTCACGTTGAGCGCGAATCCGTGCCAGGTCACCCAGTCGCGCGCGTGCACGCCGATCGACGCCAGCTTCCGGCGGTGGGTCCACACACCAGTCTGGCCAGCGCTGCGCTCACCGGCGATCCCGAACGGCGCGAGCGCCCGAATGAGTGCTTCCTCCACCTGCCGCAGGTACCAGTGGAGATCGAGCTTGTGCCGCTTCAGGTCGACGATCGGATATCCGACGAGCTGCCCCGGGCCATGGAAGGTGACGTCGCCACCACGCTCCACCTCGAACAGCTCCACGCCACGCGCGGCGAGCAGCGCGGGCGTCGCCAGCAGATGCTGCTGTTTTGACGACCGGCCGAGCGTGACGACCGGCGGATGCTCCACGAGGAGCAGCACGTCCTCGGCAATCGCGCCGCTGATCCGCGAACGCGCAACGCCGCGCTGGAGCTCCAGCGCGGCGCCGTAGGGCA
>JBJMNM010000476.1:0-9359 GCA_045804305.1 Gemmatimonadaceae bacterium
CTGCGTCTCGACCCCGCCGAGGACGGCGAACGTCGACGCGTGCTGCGCGCGGCGCGGCCGTCGCGCCGCGCGATCGCCGTCGCACTTGGCGTCGCCATGATCAGCGGCCTCCTGCTCTTCTTCGCCGATCTCGAGGCGTTCGCCGTCTCGCGCGTCTTCTGGATGAAGATGATTCTGGTCGTCCTGCTGCTCGCCAACGGCGTCGTCGCCTCACGTCTCGAGGCGCGCCTGCTCCGCGAGGACGATGCGGCGGCGGATCACCGCGAAAGGCTCTGGCGGCGGCGGCGCGCCAGCGCGCGGGCGGCCGCCGTTCTGTGGTTCGCGCTGGTCCTCTCCGGCAGCGCTCTCGCCTCCCGGTGAGTCGCTACCGCACCAGCATCGACTGGAGCGTGCGCCACACGTTGTCCGCGACGATCCGCTCCCCGGCATTGTTCGGGTGGATGCCGTCGTTCTGGTTCAGGCTCGTCCGCCCCGCCACGTTCTCGAGCAAGAACGGCAGCAGCGTTGCGCCGTGCTCCTTCGCCAGCGTCGGAAACATCGCGTGGAAGGCGCGCGTATAGTCCTGACCCATGTTCGGCGGCGCCTCCATCTGGACGAGCAGCAGCGAGGCGTTGGGCCGATCGTGTCGGATGCGATCCAGCACGCTGCCGATCGTTGCGCTTGTCGCCGTGATGGGGAGCCCGCGCAGTCCGTCGTTGGCTCCCGTCTCCACCACGACGACGTCTGCGGGACGCTTGAGCACCCAGTCGAGGCGGCGGAGCAGTCCTGCGGAGGTCTCGCCGCTCACTCCCGCGTTCACCACCTGGTACGGAAGCCCGAGTGCGTCGATCTTGCGCTGGATCTGCTGGGGATACGCGCTGTCCGGATCGAGTCCGAGTCCCGCCGTCAGCGAGGTGCCGAGAAACAGGATCGTGCGATGCGCCTCGGGATTGGCGCTTCCGGCGGCGGGAACCGCTCCCGCATCCGTGCGCACGGGATTTTCTTCCGATGTAGCCGGCTTTCTTCCGGATGTCGAGTCACGCCCCGCTCCAGCGGAGCCCGTGCACGAGATCGCAATGGCGCCAGCCAGCAGCGCGCCCACCACTCTGTGAGACCGCATGCTTCAAGCTCGCCAGTTGACGAAGGAATACCAGTCCGGCGACCATCGGCTCGCCGTGCTTCGCGACGTCAGCTTCTCGATCCCGGACGGTGCCTTCGTGGCGATCGTCGGGCCATCCGGCAGCGGCAAGACGACGCTGCTCGGCCTGCTCGCCGGCCTCGACGTTCCAACGAGCGGCAGCATCCTGATGGACGGCGACGATCTGGGACGCTTGAACGAGGACCGGCGCGCCCAGCTTCGTGGGGCGAAGGTCGGCTTCGTGTTCCAGAGCTTCCAGCTCATCCCCACGTTGACTGCGCTCGAGAACGTGCAGGTGCCACTCGAGCTGCGCGGCGACGACGGCGCACCGGCGCGCGCCCGTGAGCTGCTCACACGCGTCGGCCTCGGCGATCGGGCGCACCACTTTCCGAACCAGCTCTCCGGCGGCGAGCAGCAACGCGTGGCGATTGCCCGAGCGTTCAGCAACTCGCCGCGTCTGCTCTTCGCCGACGAGCCGACCGGCAACCTGGACAGCGAGACGGGCGCGCACATCGTCGAGCTGCTCGAGACGCTCAACCGGGAGTCCGGCACGACGATCGTCCTCGTCACCCACGATCTCACCCTCGCGCGTCGCGCCCAGCGCATCATCCGGCTCGCCGACGGCGTAGTGGTGAGCGACGCGCCGAGCGAGCCGTCCGGCGATCTGGCGAGCGACGCGATCGTCACGCCCGCCGTTGCCCTCGAGGGTTGAATCGTGGCGACCCGGACGACTCAGCTACTTCGCCTCGCATGGCGCGAGAGCCGCACCGCGCGCCGACGACTCCTGCTCTACATGTCGTCCATCTCGCTCGGCGTGGGCGCGCTCGTGGCCATCGACTCGTTCGCGAGCAATACCCAACGAAGCGTGCGCGAGCAGGCGCGCGCCCTCCTGGGCGGAGACATCTCGCTCACGTCCCGCCTACCGAACTACCCGAAACCGATCGTCTACGCGCTCGACTCGTTGAACCGCGAAGGCGTGGGGCTCGCGCAGGTCTCGACGCTCGGGTCCATGGCGTTGCTCGCGCGCACGGGACACACGCGACTCGCGCAGGTGCGGGCCGTGACGGAGCGCTATCCGCTCTACGGCGAGATCGTCACGTCACCGGCGAAGCAGTGGAGTCGCCTCCAACAGGGCCGCTTCGCGCTCGTCGATCCGTCGTTGCTCATCGCGCTCGATGCACATCTCGGCGATACACTGGCGCTCGGCATGGCGCGCTTCGTCATCATCGGCACTCTCGTCAGCGTCCCGGGCGACGTCGCTGTCACCTCGGCGATCGGTCCGCGCGTCTACATCCCCGAGCGGTACCTCACCGAGACGTCGCTGCTGATGTTCGGCAGTCGTGTCGAGCACGAGACGGTGCTGAAGCTCACGCCGGCGCTCCCGCCGCAGCGTTTCATCTATCGCTTCAAGGATCGGCTCGAGACGGCACAGGTACGTTACCGCACGGCGGCGCAGACGGAGTTCAATCTCACCGAGGCAATCGATCAGCTCCGCGACTTCCTCGGTGTGATCGGCCTCGTGGCACTCCTCCTCGGTGGGATCGGCGTCGCGAGTGGGGTGAACGCATTCGTCATGCGGAAGATCGACACTGTCGCCATCCTGCGCTGTCTCGGCGCCACGAGTGGCCAGGTGCTCACGATCTATCTCCTTCAGGCAGCGGCGATGGGCCTCGTCGGCGCCGCCGCGGGCGCGTTGCTCGGCATCGTGCTTCAGCTCGGGCTACCCAACGTGCTGGCCGACTTCCTCCCAGTCGATGTCTCCGTCACCGTCGAGCCGGCCGCTGTGGGGATGGGACTGCTCGTCGGTCTGTGGGTCGCGCTGGTGTTCGCACTCCGTCCGCTCGTCGCGCTGCGTAACGTCAGCCCGCTGCAGACCCTTCGGCGCGAGAGCGACGCCGAGGCGCTGCGCGGTGCATCCTTCGATCCGGTGCGCGTGCTCATCGCGCTCGTGATCGTGCTCAGCATCGTCGGGCTCGGCGTAGCGCGCGCGGAGAATCCGCGACAGGGCCTGGGTTTCTCGGTCGCCATCGCCGCCGCGATCGGCCTCCTCTTCGCAGCCGCCTCCGCGCTGAGCGCGCTGGCGCGTCGCGTCGTTCGTCCGAATTGGCCGTTCGTGTTGCGCCAGGGCGTCGCGAGCCTGTACCGCCCGGGGAATCAGACGCGCGCCGTCGTGCTGGCGCTCGGATTCGGCGTCTTCCTCATGAGCACCGTCTATCAGGTCCAACGCAACCTGCTCCGCAGCGTTTCGGTCAAGGTCGACGCGTCGCGCGCGAATGTCGTGTTCTTCGACGTGCAGGACGATCAGGGCGCGCCGCTCCAGGCGCTGATCCGATCCGAAGGGTACTCCGTGGTGCAGCGCACGCCGATCGTTCCGATGAAGATCGCTTCCATCAATGGCGTGTCATCGGCGAACATCGTCGGCGACACGACGCGCGGCCAACGGCGTCGCGCCGGTTGGGCGATGCGCCGCGAGTTTCGCTCGACCTTCCGCAACGAGATCGTCCCCTCCGAGCGCGTCACCGCGGGGAAGTTCCACACCGGTGGCACGCCGGCCACGTCGCTCCCCGCCGTCTCGGTGGACAAGGGAGTCGCCGAAGACCTGAAGCTCTCCATCGGAGACACCATCATCTGGGACGTGCAGGGTGTCCGCGTGCCCACGCGCGTCACCAGCTTCCGCGAGGTGAACTGGACGCGCTTCGAGCCCAACTTCTTCGTCGTGTTCGAGCGCCGCGCGATCGAGGATGCGCCGAAGCAGTTCGTGCTTCTCGCCGACGTTCGCGGCCCGAACGCCGTCGCGCGTCTGCAGCGTGATGTCGTCGCGAGATTTCCGAACGTCTCGAGCCTCGACCTCACTCTGATCCAGCAGACCGTGGGTCGCGTGCTCGACCGCGTCACCGCGGCCATCCGCTTCCTCGCGGGCCTCAGCCTCGCGCTCGGCGTGCCCGTCCTGTTCAGCGCCGTGAGCGCAACTCGACGCGAGCGGCTGCGCGAGGGAGTGCTGCTCAAGGTCCTCGGCGCGACGCGACGTCAGGTCGGTCGCATCATGCTGTCCGAGTATCTGCTGCTCGGCGCACTGGGAAGCATCGTCGGCATCGTGCTGAGCATCGGCGGCGCATGGGGACTGATGCACTTCGTCTTCAAGCAGCCCTTCGTGCCGGCTGCACTGCCGGCGCTCGGCGTCGCGCTCGCGATGATCGGCGTGTCCGTCTCGATCGGCATGCTCACCGGGCGCGACGTGTTCCGGGAAACACCGATGGCGGCGCTACGCGAAGCGTGACGCCGCCATCATCGTTCGAACCCACGACGACCCTTACTGCTGGATCGCGCTCAGCGGGAGCGTGTCGCCCTGCGCACTCACGTGAGCGGCGCATGCGAGGAATAATCCTGTGGTGAACGCCAGGATCAGGCGCTGAACAGCAACCGGAATCTTCTGCATAGAGACTGTGCGGCGGGGCAGGATAGAAAGTTGTGGGCGCCGCCGAGCCGCTACGGCACTGGCGCCCACCCAGAAGTATAGACGACGATCACCCGTATCGCGTCACCTCGAGGCTCTACCCGTGCGAGCGCTTCGAGGTCCACCGCAGTGCACTGCTGCGCGCTCAGTCCGCTAATTCGGGCGCGCGAGCCCGCGCTCGATCGCGTCGATCAGGATCGATTCGTCGATGATCGGTTTCGTGATGTAGTCGTTGAACCCGGCGCTCAGATACTTCTCGCGGTCCCCTGCCATCGCGTGGGCTGTGAGGGCGATCACCGGCAGCGTGCAGAGGCGATCGTCCGCACGAATCCGCAACAGGATCTCGTTTCCATCCATCCCCGGGAGCGAGATATCAAGGAGGACGAGATCGGGCAACGACACCCGCAATCCGGCAAGTGCATCCACCCCATTGTCGAACTCGACCAGCGTGTACCGCTCGCCGAGCAGCGCTTGGAGTAGGAGGCGATTGTCGGCGTTGTCCTCCACGACCGCGAGCGTCGTCACGCGCACCTCGCGTCACGCTCGTTGAGCAGCCACGCTTCCACTCGAACGAGCTCGGCGCGGCTCTCTCGCAGCAATTCGGTGATCTCAGTCACCGTCGCTGTGCGGGCGAGCACCTCGCCCTGCTCGCTCAGACGCGAGAGCCTCGTCGCGCCAAGTTGCGCCGAGCTCGATTTGAGGGAGTGCAGCGCATGTTCGGCCGCCATCACGTCGATCTTGGCGACCGCCGTCTCGGCGGCGGCGAGACGTCCGGGCGCAACCTCGAGGAAGAGCGCGATCATCTCGCGCAGCAGCTTGGTGCCGCCGAACCGCTCGAGTCGCGTCAACGCTTCCGGATCGACCGCGGGAAGCTCCGCAGTGATGAGGGATGCGGTGCTCATGGGTTGAATTGGGTTCGGCCGTGCGTGGGGACGCGCACCGTGCGCGGCCGTCCTTCTGAAGGATCGGTGAGACCCTCGGATCGCAACACTTCCGCGACCGCGCATCCACAGTGATTCAGCGGCTGTTGAAGGCCGGCGCCACGGGAAATGGCCCCAAGTGCCCCCGCCCGCGCGCTCGACTCCCCACCATGAAATCGCTAGCATTGGGAATGGATCGACCGAGCACTCCACCGAAGGAAGACCAGCGGCAGACGCGGCGCGATATTCGCGCGGCCGTGATCTTCGGGGTGGTGGCCGCCACGATCGAGCTCGCGGTGCTCCTGTACTTCTTCAGGTGAGAGACGCGCCCTCGGTTGACGAGGGATACTGACTGAGGGTCGATCTACTCCAGGGAGGGGTCACGTCGATGCACGTCGCGCTTCTCGCGTTTGCGTTTCAGCTCCAGGTCGCAGCGCTGCCCGCGCCGCAGGCGCAGGGCGTCTCCGCGACCCGTGCAGCCGACTCGACTCGCGACCTCAAGGCCGCGCGATCCGCGCAGGCCTCGTTCGAGTTCGCGCGTCGAGGCAGTCTGCCTCAGGGCTTCGGATCCAGCGGCCGCTGCGACGTGCAACTCGGCCGTTACTGCTGGTGGTACGACGAGTTCCCGATCAAGCTGCCTCCGGAGCCAGGCGCCATCGTCCGCCGGCGCGCCGCCCTGCTCGCGACACTCGACTCGCTCGGCGAGCTGCACCCGGGCGACGACTGGATCGCCGGCATGCGCGTGTACTATCGGCTGGACGGGAAGGAAGCCGCGTCGGCCGATACCGTGGCCCGCGCATGTCGCGCGACGACGTGGTGGTGCCTCGCCCTCGTCGGGTACGCGAACCACTCGCTCGGCCAGGCCGCCGCCGCGGAATCGGCGTTCACGGGCGCACTCGAGCGCATGCCCGACGGCGAGCGCTGCAAGTGGCGGGACATCTCGGCGCTCCTGCCCTCCAACACCCGCCACTACTACGAGGGACTCTCGTGCGAGGCGCGACGTGATCTGGAGGAGCGCTACTGGATCCTTGGCCGCCCGCGGTTCGCCGCCGGAGGCAACGAGTGGCGTTCCGAGTTCTACGTCCGAAAGGTGCAGGCGCGTCTCGCGGACCACTCCGCCACGCCGCAGGCCGGCGCATGGGGTCACGACGCCGAGGAGTTGCTGCTGCGGTACGGTTGGCCGGTAGGGTGGAGCCGCGTCGAGCGGATGGGCTCCGTCGTCCCCGAGCAGAGCGTGGTCGGCCACGATCCCTCGCCGAGCTTCAACTTCGCGCCGGACGAGGCGCTCTACGACACCTCTGCGTCCGCGCAGAACGACGCGTGGGACATGAAGACTCGCACTGCCGAATCGCGCTTTGCGCCCCGGCTCGTGCAGCGCGTCGCGCCCGTGGCGATGCAGATCGCCCGATTCCGGCGAGGCGACTCGACTCTCGTGGTCTCGGCGTTCAAGGCTTCGGACGATTCGCTCGTCGCCGCCGCCCCCGCCGTCCTCGGCGTCACGCTGCCCGACGGTACGGTTCGAACCGTCGAGGGGACCGGCGTGAGCGGCACGGCGACGATCATGCTCGAGCGCTCGCCCCTGCTCGCGGGCATCGACGTCACCGACACCACGACGTCCACGCTCGCGCGTGCTCGTGCGCTGCTGCGCCCATTCGCCAGCGGGAAGGGGCTGAGTGTATCAGACCTCCTGCTCTTTCGTGCCGAAGACGGGGCACCCGAGACCGTGGCGGCGGCGCTCGAGCGGGCATTTCCTGGCGACACGCTGTACCGCGATCGACCGATCGGTGTGTACTGGGAGACCTACGGCGTCGCCGAGCAGGGCGAGGCGCTTGACGTCGCGGTGACGGTCGAGCGCATCGACCGGAGTTGGTTACGGGGCGTTCGCCAGAAGCTGAAGCTGTCCGACCCTGACAGTCCGCTGCGGCTGCACTGGAGCGATGCGCGCCCCGCCGAAGGAGGGGAGGCGCTGGCGCGTGCCATCTCGCTCAGGCTCGGGAACCTTGAGCCGGGCAAGTATCGCATCACGATGGCGCTCGGCCACAATGAGGAAGTCGCCGCGACTGCGTCGCGGGAGATCGAGCTACGCTGAGGTTGGATGCCCTGAGCCGCGGCTCAGGGCGAGGTGGTCGGCGAGCTACGTGGGAGCTGGATGGGCAGCTCCGGCACCACGGACGGCAAGGCGTGCTTGGGCTCGCTCATCCATCGTAGCGAGGCGAGCAACCCGGAGGATGCGCCTCGCACTCGGAGCGTCCATCCGCGCGAGGTTCCGTCCGGTGCCGATGGCGTTCGTCTCCGCTCGCGCATGTCCCGATTGACTCTGCCGACGAGGATGCGGGCCTGCTCTTCGACCTGGCCCCACGCCCCCACTTCGGCACTGACGCGTCGAGCGACGATCAATCCGCAATTCGCGGCATAGGAGAAGAGATCGAAGCAGCTCGGACCGTGCGCGTCAGACCGCCATGCTTTTGCCAGCCGGGCAAAGGCCTCTGCCCACTCGGCGTCCCGCTCGCGCCACTGCAGCCCGAACCAGATGTCCACCAGGTCCCCGTGATCTCGAGACGGAGTCGTCAGCTGTGGGACGAGCCCGGTGAGGACGACGTCCGCCTCGAGATTCACATCCTGATGTGCACGATCGATCATTCCCAATTCTCCACGAACGAAATCCGATGCCCTCTGACGGCTTCGCCTCTGCAAGCCGGGACCTTGGCACACGGATACAGTCGCTTCCCGGATCGGGCGAACCCAGACTGGGCGCGAATGCAAGTCAACAGCCATGATAGCGTAGTGCCCTCGCTTTCCTCAACCACTGAAGCAAACGTCTGGTCACAGGGAGGCGGGGCATATTTGGACTTACGTCCTTATGCTAACTTGCTGGCACGCGAATGGCACGTCGTCCCCGATCGCACGACCGTCCACCGACGACTTCGTCGGCGGGCTGGGCTTTGAGCCCGACCGGACCGATCGCAAAGGAGTCGTAGATGTACGAGAAGCCCGTAGTGAAGCGGTTCGGAAGTCTGCGCGAGCTCACCGCAGGGATGGGTCCCAACTTGGGGGGAGACGCGCAGAGCGTGTATCACCGCTCGTAGTACGCGTCGTTCGGCGAGAGCCGACGTCGTAGGCAAAGGTCCTTTGGCGCGAAAGCGTTGAAGGACCTTTGTCGTGCAAGTCAGCCACCACGGATGGGCGCTGACGAAAATCGCCGCGCCCACGAGCACGAGCGTCGCCGATGTCGGGCCGATCACGCTGGCCGATAGGTCGGCGAAGCTGACGCGTCCTCCGTCGGCCTGACGAGCAGGCGAGCCTCGGCTGTGAAGATCGTGCGGGGTCGCGCGTCAATCGAGAGCCGACTTCATGGACTAGCCTGTCACGCCCACGCCGCGCTTCCGCCTGCCCGGTCCCATGCCCCTCCGCAGTACCTCCTCCGCCCCTCCCCGCTACGACGCGAGCGTGGAGCGACGTCCCGATCCGAAGAACGTTTTCGATCGAAATCCCCTCGTTGTCCCGCAATTGTTCGTCGATGCGAACCCGCCGCGGTACCGACGTCGATGGTGGTGGCTGGCGGGCTTCGTCTCGCTCGGCGCCATCTCGACGATGGGCTATCTCGTCGCTCGCTTCGGTCCTCGCGGCGCGATGGAGCGCGTCGCCGACGCCGGCGTCGTCGTCGTGCACACCTATACGCGGATCGTCACGGGAAAGCCCCCGGACATTCCCTGAGCATTGAGAGAGTCGCCGATGGCTCTCGACTTCCATTGCGGCCATGACGAAGCGCCGTCGCGAGACGATCTCGCGACGGCGCTTTGCATTCTCGACCGAGCTGGGCGTGGGTAGAGCTGCACTACCGATGGCGAACGATGCTCACCAGTGTCAC
>JBJMNM010000477.1:0-4309 GCA_045804305.1 Gemmatimonadaceae bacterium
CCTGACAACTAGCTAAGTGGGAGTCGCTGTTCGCTCCCCACCCTCTGGCCCTCGCGCGGATGCGGGGTGTGCTGCAGGAGTCCTGATTCTTCACGCGGCCCCGCGCAGAGTGGGCGCCGTGCGTCGTGCGGACTCTTCTCCAGAAGGTCCGCTTTTTTGTGCTCTCTTTCCGAGGCTACGAGTATTCAGGACACTACCAAGCGCGTGCGGGTCAATCGCATGATCCGCATCAGCCCGGTCCGCGTGATCGGCGCCGATGGCTCACAGCTCGGCATTCTCGAGGTGGACGCGGCGCTGCGAATGGCGGAAGACGCCGGGCTGGATCTGGTCGAGGTCGCCGCGACAGCTCGGCCCCCGGTCGTCCGCATCATGGACTACGGGAAGTACAAGTTCGAGATGGCCAAGCAGGCGCGGGTCGCGAAGAAGAAGCAGCACGTGATCGAGCTCAAGGAAGTGAAGTACCGTCCCGGGATCGACGACCACGACTTCGACACGAAGACGCGGCACGCACGTCGCTTTCTGGAAGAGAAGAACAAGGTCAAGGTGACCATGATGTTCCGCGGCCGGCAGGTCGCCCACCCCGAGCTCGGACAGGCCGTGCTCGACCGGGTGAGCTCCGAGCTCGCGGACATCGGCAAGATCGAAAGCGCTGGGAAGTTGGAAGGGAAGTCGATGACGATGATTCTGACGCCGAAATAATCAGAGAGCGTGACATGCCTAAACTGAAGACGCACAAGGGCGCCAAGAAGCGATTCAAGGTGACCGGTTCCGGAAAGGTGAAGCGGTATCACGCCTTCAAGAGCCACATTCTGACCAAGAAGACTGCCAAGCGGAAGCGCCGCCTGCGCCAGGCCGATCTCATCGCCACGCCCGGCGAAGAGAAGCGGATCAAGCGCCTCCTCCTTGCGAGCTGATAGGAGCCGATCATGCCACGCGCCGTATCGAACGTCCCGCGCCTCAAGCGGAAGAAGCAGATCCTCAAGCACGCCAAGGGCGCCTTCGGCGCTCGCTCCAAGCTGTGGAAGGCGGCGAAGGAGAACGTCGAACGCGGATGGAAGTACGCGTACCGCGATCGCAAGAACAAGAAGCGCGATTTCCGTCGGCTGTGGATCGTCCGCATCAACGCGGCGGCCCGCCAGCACGACATGAGCTATAGCGTCTTCATCAATGGCCTCGGCCTCGCCGGCATCGAAGTCGACCGGAAGATCCTGGCCGACATCGCCGTGCGCGACCCGCAGGCGTTTGGTGCGCTCGCCGAGAAGGCGCGCGCCGCCCTGAACGCCGCGTAAGTAGCTTTCCGCAGGCACTCGGCGGCGGCGCGACCTCGGGTCTCGCCGCCGCCGAGCTGTTTGCCACATGGAATGCACGGGTCGAGAGGAAAGGACGGAGACGACAGATGACGGCACGCCAGCATCCGTCGGGTCGCCGCGCGCCCATCCCGTCAGCGACAAACGCAATATCTCTGCGACCTCTGTGTTCTCTGTGGTTTGTTCAATGCAGGAGCAATAGAAAACCACAGAGAACACAGAGAACACAGAGAACAGAGACAACAACAAGGACTTGGGGTCGCCGGACGAGTTGGATGAGCGCGGCTCGCGCCGTACGAAGGACAGATCCGCGGTGCCCTCGCTTCCGCTCGTTCCCTGCATTCTCTAACACGAACAACCTGAACTCGCACTGACGTGAGTCTTCCCGACAAGCCGTCGCTCCAGGAATACATCGACCTCTCGGGCCAGATGGCCACCCGAGGGGTGCAGGAAATAGAGCAGGCCTCGGATGACGCTGCGCTGGAGGAGGCGCGCATCCGCTACCTCGGTGACAGGCGCGGCGAGCTGCTCACCTTTCAGAAAGCGCTCGGCGCGTTACCGCCCGAGGCGCGGCGCGAGGCGGGAAGGCAGTTCAACGCGGTCAAGATGCAGCTCACCGAGGCCGTGGAGGCGCGTCGCGCCGCGCTGCGCCGAGTGGGGGCCCACGGCCCATCACTCGACCTCACCATGCCCGCCCGCCGCCGCTGGCAGGGCGCCAAGCATCCCGTCACGCTCGTGATCGACGAGATCGTCGGCATCTTCCGCGAGCTCGGCTTCTCCGTCGCGCTGGGACCGGAGAGCGAGACGGAGTGGTACAACTTCGGCGCGCTCAACTTTCCGCCCGACCATCCCGCGATGGACCTGCACGACACGCTGTACCTCGGCGAGGGCGCGCTGCTCCGCACGCACACGTCGCCGGTCCAGGTGCGCACGCTCCAGCGCTACGCGCCGCCCATCCGCATCCTCGCGCCGGGGAAGGTGTTTCGCCGCGATCCGTTCGACGCGTCGCACGCGCCGGCGTTCGAGCAGATCGAAGGGCTCTCGGTGGACGAGGGCATCTCCTTCGTGGACCTGAAGGCCACGCTCACGCACTTCGCCCAGAAGTTCTTCGGCAAGACGCGCACGCGCTTCCGCCCGAGCTTCTTTCCCTTCACCGAGCCGTCGGCGGAGATGGACGTGGAGTGCCGTCTCTGCGGCGGCACCGGCTGCTCGGCGTGCAAAGGTACCGGCTGGATGGAGATCATGGGCTCGGGCATGGTGCATCCCGCCGTGCTCGAGGCGGCCGGCGTCGACAGCGAGCGCTACACGGGATGGGCGTTCGGCATGGGGCCGGCGCGCATCGCCATGCTGCGCTATGGGCTGCCCGACATTCGCCTGCTGTACGACTCCGACGTGCGCTTTCTCGAGCAGGTGGCGGAATGAACGCGTCCGTCGAGTGGCTGGATGCGTTCGTCGACACCGGCAAGAGCGCGGCGGAGCTGCGCGATCTCATCACCGCGCATACCGCCACGGTGGAGGAGCTCGTGGCTCTGCGCGCCGATCTCGCGCCCATCGTGATCGCGCGCGTCGTGGAAGAAGCGCCGCATCCGGACTCGGATCATCTGCACGTGACCAAGGTGGACATGGGCACGGGCGAGCTGCTCGAGGTCGTGTGCGGCGCGCCGAACGTCCAGGCGGGCAAGCTGTACCCCTTCGCGCCGACGGGCACCGTGATGCCGGGTGGGCTCAAGATCGAGAAGCGCAAGATCCGCGGGCAGACATCCAACGGGATGTTGTGCTCGGCGCGCGAGCTCGGGCTGGGTCAGGAGCACGATGGGATCATGGAGCTCGACCTCGACGTCGCGCCGGGCACGCCGTTCCTCCGAGCCATGCCCGTGGGAGATGCACGGCTCGTGATCGACGTGCTGCCGAACCGCCCCGATCTGCTCTCGCATCTCGGGCTGGCGCGCGAGCTCGCCGCGGTCACTGGCGTGGAGCTGCACCTGCCGGAGATCGGCGTGGAGCCGGACGTGGTGCCGGACGCCAAGCGCTTCCGCCGCGCCGGCAACGCGGGCGGCGTGGTGTTGCATCTCGAGGACGCGACGTTGGCATCGCGCTACATGGGCGTGGTGATTCGCGGCGTGAAAGTCGGCCCGAGCCCGCAGTGGCTCGTCGACCGCCTCGCGTCGGTGGGCTCGCGCTCGATCAACAACATCGTGGACGCCACGAACTACGTGCTGCACGAGCTCGGACAGCCCACGCACGCCTTCGACATGGGCAAGCTCGATCTCGACACCAAGCTGCCGCAGAAGACGGTGGTCGTGCGCTCGGCGAAGCCAGGCGAGACGCTCCTCACCCTCGATGGCGTGACGCGCACGCTCACCCCCGAGATGACCGTGATCGCCGATTCGGTGAAGCCGATCGCGCTGGCGGGTGTGATGGGCGGGCAGGAGACCGAAGTGAGCGTCGAGACGACCGATCTCTTCGTCGAGGTGGCGACGTTCGATCCGCGACGCACGCGGCGCACCCGTCGCGCAGCCGGACTCTCCACCGACGCGAGCTATCGCTTCGAGCGGGGCGTGGACGCCGCGCTCGCCCCGCGCGCGCTGGAGCGCGTGGCGAGCCTGATCATCTCGCTCGCGGGCGGCGCGGTCCCCGCGGCGCCGGTGGATCTGTACGGGGGAGATCCGCCGCGCTCGCCGCTCGTGCTGCGCTCCGCACGGCTCGCGCGCGTGCTCGGCGAAGCAGTCCCTGCCGAGGAGGCCGCGAGACTGCTGCGCGCCGTCGGTTGTCACGCCGACGTGCACGACGGCGGTGCCTTCGTGCACGTGGTGCCACCGAGCTGGCGTCGCGACCTCGTGGCGGAGGTCGACCTCATCGAGGAGGTCGCACGGTTGCATGGTTACGACCGTCTTCCCGACGAGATTCGGCCCTATCGGCCGGGCACGACCGGCGACGCGCCACTCTGGGACGTCGCCGCGCGGCTGCGCGAGGTGCTGAGTGGTGCCGGGCTGCTCGAGGCG
>JBJMNM010000478.1:0-3911 GCA_045804305.1 Gemmatimonadaceae bacterium
ATGTCGCGTTCGAAGAACAACCGCGAGTTCTTCGTGCAGATGCGCGAGGGGTGACCCCCCCCGCCATGATGCCCGCCGATCGCGGCCGCTGGATGGCCATCGACTGGGGGGAGCGTCGCATCGGGCTGGCCATCAGCGATCCGACGGGGACGATCGCCAGCCCGTCGGGGGTGATCGAGCGGCGGAAGGGGAAGCGTGCGCCGATCGCCGAGCTGGTACGCCGCGCCGAGTTGCTGGAGGCCCGCGGCATCGTCATGGGATTGCCCCTCGACGGCGAGGGGGAGGACACGGAACGTTCCGTCGAGTGCCGCCGCGTCGCCGCGGAGCTGGCGCGTCGCACGGCGCTCCCCGTGTCCCTGCTGGACGAGCGCTTCACCACCGCGGCAGCGTTGCGCGCGGTGCGCGAGATGGGCGGCAGTGCGCGCGACCGGAAGGGCGACGTGGATGCCCTCGCCGCGACCGTGCTGCTGCAGCAGGCGCTCCGCATGCATGCCCTTCCCACCGTCGATCCGGCTTCCGCCGCGCCCAGTGATGCGCCATCCGCTCCTCCCAGTGCCGACGCGTAGGCTGCGTCATCTCCGTTTGTTCGCGCTGGCCGCGCTGCTCGCGACCGCGTGTCGTGGCGGCAACAGCGTCGAGGCGCGCGTCGTCGTGCCACGGGGTGCGAGCCTGCGCGTGGCGGCGGACTCGCTGGCACGGGCGGGTGTGGTGCAGAACGCCACGGCGTTCCGGCTGTACGCGCTGCTCAAGGGCCGCGACCGCTCGATTCGCGCCGGCACGTATCTCTTCAAGCCGGGCGTCTCGTGGGGCGAGGTGCTCGGCGATCTCCATGGTGGAAAAGGGATCGAACACACCGTGACGGTCGTCGAGGGCTGGTCGCTCAATCAGATCGTCCCGCAGATCGCGCGAGCACTCGGCGCGCCGCTGGACTCGGTGCAGGTCGCCGTGCGCGATACGGCGCTCCTGCGAGCGCTCGACATTCCGACGCCGACGCTCGAGGGCTATCTCTTTCCCGACACCTACGTGTTCCCCGAAGGGGCGACGGCGCGCGAGGCCGTGCGCACGATGGTGGCGCGCTACCAGAAGGTGTGGCAGCCGGAGTGGAACGAGCAGCTTCAGCGTCAGGCGATGAGCCGGAACGACGTGATGTCGCTCGCGGCGATCGTGGAGAAGGAAGCGCGGCTGCCCGAGGAGCGCCCGGTGATCGCCGCGGTCTATCTGAACCGGCTGAAGGCGGGCATGCTGCTTCAGGCCGATCCCACGGTGCAGTACGCGATCGGACATCACGTCGCGCGCGTGTACTACAAGGATCTCACGATCGACTCGCCGTACAACACGTACAGGTACAAGGGACTGCCGCCCGGCCCGATCGCGTCGCCCGGCAAGCCGGCGATCGTTGCGGCGCTGTATCCCGCGAAGGTGCCGTATCGCTTCTTCGTGGCGCATCCGGATGGTCATCACGAGTTCACGACGAACTTCGCGGAGCACAGCGCGGCCGTGAAGGGCGCGCGCCGCGAATGGGATTCAGTGGCGGTCGTGCGGCGCGACGCCGCGCCGACGGCGCCGGCCAACGTGCTCTCGGCCGCGGTAGCATCCAGCGGGAAGGTCTCCAGCACCGCCAAGCAGCCCACGGTGAAGAAGCGGAAGCAGCGGGGCTAGTGCTGCCCGCCATCGCCCGGCTCGATCCGGCCGCGCTGCGGCTCGTGGCCATCACCGACTCGTTGCGCGACGGCATCGACGGTCTGGTGGGTCGCGCCGCCGCGGCGGTGGAGGGTGGTGCGACCATGCTTCAGCTGCGGCTCATGGACGAGACGGCGCGCACCCTGGTGGAGGTCGCGCGTGCACTGCGGCGGGCTGCGCCGAGCGTGCCGTTGCTCGTGAACGATCGGGCGGACGTCGCGCTCGCGGCTGACGCCGACGGCGTGCACGTCGGGAACGACGACCTCACCCCCGCCTCGTTGCGTCGGGTGGTGCCGGCGCGATTCATCATCGGCGTGTCCGTGGGAGCGGAGGACGAGGTGCCGCGCGCGAGTGGCGCGGACTACGTGGGCATCGGGCCGGTGTTCGCGGCCGGTGGCGCGCCGGGTGTCGGGGTCGCCATCGGTGTGGCGCGATTCGCCGAGCTCGCGCGGTCGTGCGGCGTGCCGGCGGTCGCGGTCGGCGGCATCTCGCCGGAGAACGCCGCGTCCGTGCTTGCGGCGGGCGCCAGCGGCGTGGCGGTGATCAGCGCTCTGTTCGCCGCGCCCGATCCGTTGCGGGCCGCCCGCGCGTTCCGGTCCGTCCTGGGCGCCAGCGAAAGCTGATGTCGGGCACCTGTTCTTCGTCGCGGCCCGTGCGACGCTGTTGCACGGGCTCCCGCCAGCGTGCCACGTCGCGTTCGGTCGCGAGCACGCGCGCGAACACGGGCGGGAACACGAACAGATCCACGAGCTCCGGATCGAACTGGGTTCCGCGTCCCTCGAGGATCACCTCCTTCGCCTTCGCCGTCGAGCTGCCGTCGCGGTAGCGGCGGCGATGCGTGATGGCATCGAACGTGTCGGCGATGGCGACGACGCGTGACGAGAGGGGAATGCGGCGTCCCTTGAGGTGCCGTGGATAGCCGCTGCCGTCCCAGCGCTCGTGATGCGCGAGCACGCCGTCGGGGAGGTCCGGATAGAAGCCGGCCAGGGGTGCGAGGACTTCGGCGCCGCGTTGCGGATGCGTGAGGATCGCGCGCCGTTCGGCGGGCGTGAGCTTGCGGTGGTCGTGGATGATGTCGAACAGCGCTTCGTGGATCTTCCCGATGTCGTGGAAGAGGGCGACGCGCTCGACGCTGCGCTTCTCGTGGTCGGAGAGTGCCGCGGCATCGGCGAGGACGAGCGCGTACGCGGCGACGCGGCGGACGTGGGCGCCGGTGTCGGGATCGTTCGCGTCGATCGCCTTGAGCAGGGATTCGAGTGAGGCGGCGGCGATTCGCTCGGCGGCCTGTCGTCCCTTGAGCTCATGTCGAAGCAGGAGCGCCGCGGCGGCGGCGGCGCCGGCGGTGGAGAGGGTGGAGTCGGGGAGTCGCATCGGGCGGTGGGGTGGCAAGATGCAGTCCCGGGGTCACTGTTCACCGTCACGGTTCACGGCAAACGAAACAGCCCCGGTTGGCGGAGCCAACGGGGCTGTTTCTCAGGGGTGCCGGCGATGGCCTACTCTCCCGCGTCCTCTCGGACGGAGTACCATCGGCGCTGTAGGGCTTAACGACCGTGTTCGGGATGGGAACGGGTGTGGCCCCTACGCTCTAATCGCCAGCGATTCGTGCGTCGGCCCGTCCGATGTGTTGGGCGGTCCGACAAGAAGGAAAGTGAAAGGACAGAGGATGTTGGCTCGTGGGATCTGGATCGTGTCGGCGCGGTGCGCCGGCACGAAGCGATGCAAATGCGTGTTCTGCGGGAATGACTCATTGGGAGTAGTCAAGCCGCACGGGCGATTAGGACCGCTGCGCTCGGAGTGGGTTGCCCCACGTCCACGGGCGGCCTATTGACGGGGTGGTCTCCCCCGGCCCTTCAGAGGGCTCGAAGCCCTGTGAGTGTTCATCTTGGGGCGTGCTTCCCACTTAGATGCATTCAGCGGTTATCACAGCCAATCATCGCTACCCGGCGGTGCCCTTGGCAGGACAGCCGGGACACGAGCGGATTGTCCGACCCGGTCCTCTCGTACTAGGGTCCGCTCCCCTCAACACTCCAACGCCCACGACGGATACAGACCGAACTGTCTCACGACGTTCTGAACCCAGCTCATGTACCACTTTAACCGGCGAACAGCCGGACCCTTGGGACCTTCTCCAGCCCCAGGATGTGATAAGCCGACATCGAGGTGCCAAACCGCGCCGTCGATGTGAACTCTCGGGCGCGATAAGCCTGTTATCCCCAGCGTACCTTTTATCC
>JBJMNM010000479.1:0-4064 GCA_045804305.1 Gemmatimonadaceae bacterium
CGCCGTCGCCCAGCTCCCGGGCTCGACCCCCGCAGGGATGGTGAGCATGCAGCGCCAGGTGCCATCCGTCGGCGATCCCGCGACAGGCGTACTCGCGCTGCACCCGACTGTAGCGTTGCCGCTCGGCGATGCCGCGACGAACTCGAAGCGTGCTACGCCAGAGCCATTGGTGTCCGTCAGATGTGCCTCGACGGCGATCGTCTTGGCTCCCGTAGTCACATCGACGCTGGCTGGCGTGATGCCGAGGGCGCCGACGAGAACCGGCGCGGTCTTGTCCTCAGTGGGGCTGACGACCCGGAACTTGCTCGGGAGGCCCGCTGCCGCGAGCTCCGGTGAGCTCAGCGCACGGCGGTTCAGCGCCACATCGAACGCCAACAGAGAGACGATCCAGTCGCCGGCGGCGGCACCGGCGGGAATGGTGATCTGACAGCTCCAGGTGCCATTGGATGGCGCCCCTGTGGCCGGCGTCGTCGACTTGCAGGTGTACGGCGCACCTGTTGGTGCGGTCGCGGCGAAGTCCACGCTCTGGACGCCCGACCCTCCGGCGTCCGTGATGGTAGCCGTCAGCGTGACGGTCTGGGCGCCGCTCGTGACGTCCACCGTCTGCGGAACGGTGACGTTCAGAATGTTGGGCGCGGTCAGGTCGACGACGGTGACGGCGGACGTCGCCGTCTTCCCCTGGCTGCTGGCGGTGATCGTCACCGGGCCCGCCGAGAGCGCGGACACGCCGCCGCTCGCGTTCACGGTGGCCTTTGCTTCATCGCTCGACTTCCAGGTCACGAGCGGCCCGGTCATCGGCTGGCCCGCCGCGTCGGTGAGCGTCGCCGTCAGCGCTGTGGTCTTGCCGGCGGCAACCGTGACCGACGCGGGGCTCACCGCGATGCTCGCGACCTGCGCCTCGATGACGGTGACGGCCAAGGTACCACTCTTCCCCTCGGACGTGGCCGTGATGGAGGCCGTGCCGGGCGCCTTCGCCGTGAGTACGCCTGTGGCCGAGACGACCGATGCGACCGTCGGGTCGCTCGACGTCCAGGTCACGACGCGACCGGTCAACGGCGCTCCGGCATCGTCCTTCGTGATGGCCGACAGCGTCCTGCTATCGCCGACGGTGAGCGGACCGGAGAGAGGGGCGATGGTAACGCTCGCCACGGGAGGGGCGGTGACGACCACGGTGGCCGTCCCACTCTTTCCTTCCGACGTGGCCGTGATCGTGGCGGTGCCGAGCGAAACACCAGTGACGGAGCCGGTCGGGGAGACCGTGGCGATCGCGTCGCTGCTGGAGCTCCACGTGACCGTGCGCCCTGTGATCGCCGCACCCGCCGCGTCGTGCAGAGTGGCGGTCAGCGGCGCCGACTTGCCGATCACGAGGTTGCTCGGTGAGGGTGTCACGACCACCTCGGCGATTGCCGGGATGACGGTGACATCGGCGCTGCCGCTCACGAGGCCATTCGCGGCGCGGACGGTGGTCTTGCCTGGCTTTATCGCCGTCACGACTCCCAGCGCCACGGTGGCCACCGACTGGTCGCTACTCGACCAGGTCACCGCCTGATTGACCGCGTTTCCCGAAGCGTCCTTCGGCTGGGCGGAGAACGTCATCGTTTGACCTGCCACGATGGTTCCGGCGTCTGGTGAGACCGAGATCTGTGTGACGACCGCTGTCCCGGGCCCGGTCGGTCCGTCTCCCCCTCCGCCGCACGACAAGGCGCCGATCAGAAGGACGAGAATTGCTGACTGGAGGACGAAGGCATTACGCGGCGCTGCTCGCATCACTCACCACACCGTCGATTGGTTGCGCTGATCATCCACCGGCGACCACTGGAGGTCAAGTCGCGGGAGGGTGGATGGAGAAAGGGGAGTCGCCGGGTAGCGCGACTCCCCTGGATGCAGGCGCAACTACTACGCCAGCGGATGAGCTCCCTTACGCAGCCAGCCCGTCGACGGAGACGGACTTGCGGCGGCGCATTGCCGCGAACATGCCCAGCAGACCTGTGCCGACCAGGAACACGGAAGCCGGCTCCGGCGTGGCGAGAAGCGATGCCTTGACGGACGTGGTGTTGTCGATGACCGAGGCGTCCGCTCCCTGATAGGCGATACGGATCCCGGTCTCGCCCTGATCGAACTTCACGACGTACGTGACCGCGCCGATGGTGACCGTCTGGTTCGGAGAGAACAGCAGGGTGCTGAAGTTGCCATCGCTGTTGCCCTGTACCGTGCCGGTGATCGTGCCCGTCGCGTCACCCGAGCCACCGGTTGGCGCTATCTGGGTGATCATGATGCTGAAGAACAGCTGATTCGCCCCCGTAGGTGCGGTGGCGAGGCCAGACCCGCTCACGAAGAAGTTCCCGAGAGGCACCGTGGCGCCGGGGATGTTCGGAACGTTGTTCGCCGAGAGTCCGACCGGGTTGAAGAACAGCGTGAATCCACCCGGTTGGGTGCAACTCGAGCCGGCCGCCCCTCCGTTCGTGCAGAACATGGGAGCGAGCGCCCCCGAAAAGACGCCCGTGGTGCTGTACGTCACGTTCTGCGCCTGCGCGCGCGCAGGGACAATTAGAACAGCCCCCGCCAGTAGCGCGCCCGTCCAAGCTACCTTAAGTCGCATCTGCCTCCCCCCCCAAAAAAAGTGTGGACCCGACGGACGTCCTCGCCCCCAACGGTCGCGATCCTTCTGCCACGTGGCGCTCTGACAGAGCCCGACGCGGGCAGAGCATCACACCGTGCCTGACGGCAGTTACCGTACCTATGATTGCGGATGGGACGGTCCGCGCGGACCGGCTTGTGCCACCAAGGGGCGCGGTCGCCTAACTCATTGTCCGTCAGCATGTTGACCCGGCGAACCTGCACATGGCTACCACTCCGTACGAAGCTCGACCTGCAGGGCGCATCCGCGGATTGTTGTTGCGTCGCCAGTCGAACCTGTTGTGTGCATGCAACACCCCAATTTTTGCCAGGTACTTTCCATATGGCTGAGTCCGGAATCCGGGCACCTTCCCGCGCCCGCCGGATATATTTTCCACCATGATCCGTAATGACAAGGAGCTCATCGTCGTGGGGGACCGCGTCCTCGTGAAGGTCGAGGACGGCGAGGAACGTACCAAGGTCGGGCTGTACCTGCCGACCACCGCCATGGAGGGGCAGCCGGTGCAGGGCGGCACCATCATGGCGACCGGGCCCGGCCAGCCGATGCCCAGCTTCGATGCCGCATCCGGCGAGGAGCCGTGGAAGGAGCCGGTCCGAGAGATGCGCTTCGTTCCGATGCAGGCGCGCCGCGGCGACTATGCCCTCTTTTTCCGTAAGGCGGCCGTCGAGATCACCTTCGAGGGCGAACGGTTTCTCGTGGTGCCGCAAGCGGCCATTCTCGCCCTCGTGCGCGAGTAGTCCGTCATCCCAGCCAATCATTCCAGAGGTCGATGCAGATGTACGATGAACGGTTCGTCACTCCCATGCGTCAGGAGCTCACTCGCCTCGGCGTGGAAGAGATGCGCACGCCGTCCGAGGTGGACGTCAAGCTCAAGGACGCGCCGGGCACGACGCTCGTGGTCGTGAACTCGGTGTGCGGATGCGCGGCGCGCAACGCACGGCCGGCGGTCGCGTCGGCGCTCAAGCACAGCGTGAAGCCCAATCGGCTCACCACCGTATTCGCCGGCCAGGACACCGAAGCCACCGCGCGAGCCCGCAGTTATTTCACCGGCTATCCACCGAGCTCGCCGCAGATCGGGCTGCTCAAGGATGGAAAGCTCGTCTTCATGCTCGAGCGCTACCAGATCGAAGGGCGGACGGCGGACGACATCGCACAGGATCTCGTGGGCGCGTTCGAGCAGTACTGCAGCACCTGATGTAGGAAGTGGCGAAGACCAGTCCATCGGCTCTTCGCCACTATCGTTTTGTAGGAACGCTGTCAACGCCAGCACGCCGCGGTTGTTGCACGCTCCGGCACGCGCTCTGCACACGCTGTCTGCCCCAAGCAGTGGGACTCACACGGCGGAGACGGACATATGGAGCGCAACGCGAACGACACTTTTGGCAGCGGCAATACCGGCGAGTCGAACACCGGCAGCTTCAGCGGC
>JBJMNM010000480.1:0-31871 GCA_045804305.1 Gemmatimonadaceae bacterium
CACCCCCGGCGCCCGCTTCTGCCACCGCTGCGGCACCCGCGCGGGTGCGAGCAATCCGGTGCGCGCCCGCGGGTCGGGCGACGTGATGCCCTGGGTCGTCGCCGCGATCGCCCTCGTGGCCCTCATCGCCCTGGTGGTCGGGCAGCGATTCGGCGCGCGGGAAGGCGGCAGCACCGACGTGCTCGATGGCGCCAACGGCCAGGGCACCACCGTCATCACCGCGCCGGACGCCGCTCCGACGGGCGCCATGCCGCGGGCGCCTGACATCAGCCAGCTCACGCCGGCGCAGCGGGCCGAGCGGTTGTACGACCGGATAATGCGGGAGAGCGAGTCGGGACATCCTGAGAACGTGCGCACCTTCCTCCCCATGGCCACGGCCGCTTACGAAGCGATCGCCCCACTGAATCTCGATCAGCGATACGACCTCGGCCGCATCGGCGAGGTGGCGGGCGATACCACGCTGGCGCGTGCGCAGGCTGACTCGATCCTGCGTGAGCGACCCACGCATCTGCTGGGGCTCATCCTGGGCGCGAAAGCGGCGCGCATGGTGGGCAACGAGCCGCACGCTCGGCAGTTCGAGGTGCGGCTGCTCTCCGTGGCGCCGCGCGAGCGCTCGGTGCAGCTACCCGAGTATCTCCTCCACAAGAACGACATCGAGGCCGCCCTCTCGACTGCGGGCAGGAAGTAGTCGTCTAGCGTATTCGTGAGCCATGAAGGCGCCACCATAGGACGTGTATGGCGCACCCGACCGCTTATCCACCACCACGATTGACGTCGCGACCGGTGATACCGTAGGCACATGAGACAGACGCGGCTGGCGGCGGGTCTGGGAGCCTGACCGGGCTGAAGCGGGGAGCGACGTCGGCTGTCGCTGACGCCGCTAACACATGGCGCCGGTGAGCCGATACTGAGTCGGACACCCCTCCGGCCCCCGATGATGGAAACCGAGCTCCTGGCCACCGCGCCGTTCCGTTCACCACTGCACGCGACCGCCGCACAGCGCCGCACCGCCGAGCCCACGCAACCGCGCGTGCTGGTCGTCGACGACGAAGAAGCGATTCGCACCGCGATCGCGCGCTACCTCCGCACGCAGGGATACGAAGTCGAAGTCGTCGAATCGGGTGCGGCGGCACTCGCCATGCTCACCCGACAGCGCTTCGTGGTGATGTTGTGCGACGTGCGCATGCCGCAGATGACGGGGCTCGATGTGCTCCCTGAGGCGCTGCACCTCGACAACGATCTTGCGGTCCTGATGCTCACCGCGGTGAACGACGCCGAAACGGCGACGGATGCGCTGTCGCACGGAGCGATGGACTATCTCGTGAAACCCGTGGAGCTCGCCGACCTCCAGCGAGCGGTGGAACGTGCCGCGCACAAGCGGAAGCTCGGGATCGAGCGCCGAAACGTGGAGCAGCACATTCGAGAAGAGGTGGCGCTGCGTTCGGCGGAGCTCGAGCGCGAGAAAGCCGCCCTCCATGCGCTCACCATCGGTGTGGCGGAGACGCTCATCAATGCCATGGAGGCCAAGGACGTCTATCTCCGCGGCCATTCGAGCCGCGTCGCCGACCAGGCCGCGTCGATCGCCGAAGAGCTCGGCCTCGATCCCGATGTCGTCGAGAACGTGCGTCTGGCCGGCCGCCTCCACGACGTTGGCAAGATCGGCATCCGCGAGGACGTGTTGAACAAGCCCGGGCCGCTCACCCCTGAGGAGTTCGATCACGTCAAGGATCACGTGCGCATCGGCATGGAGATCCTCACGCCGCTCAAGCACATCCCGGTCGCCATCGAGTATGTCAGGGATCACCACGAGCACTACAACGGCCGCGGATACCCGCGCGGGCTCATGGGTGAGCAGATCACGATCGGCGGCCGCATCCTCGCGGCCTGCGACGCGTTCGATGCGCTGACGTCGAACCGCGCCTTCCGCGGCGCGCGCACGCCAGCCGAGACGCTGGAATATCTCGAGGACCAGATCGGAAAGCTGCTCGACCCGAAGGTGTTCGAGGCTCTCAAGAAGGTCGTGCTGCGACGGAAGACGCTCACGTTCATCGACGATCTGCACGCTTAGTTCGTCGTCCTGAGCGCAGCGAAGGACGACATCGACGGTTCACCCTGCCCTAGTGCGCATGCGACCGCGCGTGGGTGACCCAGCCCACCACCTCCGCGACGCGCTTGCCTTCGTGCCGCGCCGCAGCCAGGTCTGCCTCCCCCGGTGGACCGCCGCCCGTGGTGGCCGTGGCGCCATACGGGCTCCCGCCGCTGAACATCACGGCATCGGTGTAGCCCGGTGGCACGAGGATCATCCCGAGGTTCGCCATCGGCGTCATGATCGACCAGAGGGTCGTTTCATGTCCACCGTGTCCCGTGGAAACCGACGTGAACGCCGCGCCCACCTTGTTCGCCAGCTTCCCCTGCTGCCAGAGCGGGCCGGTCTGGTCGAGGACGTGCTTGAGCTCCGCCGACATGACGCCATACCGCGTTGGTGAGCCGAGGATGAGCGCGTCGTAGTTGGCGAGCTCGTTAACGTCCTTGAAGGTCTGATACCTGGCGACGAGCTTCTCGCGGCTGGCCTTCCAATCGGCTATCGAGTCGATCACGCTCTGCGGCGCCAGGTCGTCGATGCGGCGCACGTCCACCTCGGCGAAGCGGACGGCGCGCGCACCCTCCGCGATGGCGTCGGCGAGCGCCGCAGTGTTTCCGGTGCGGCTGTAGAACAGGATCAGGATCTTCGGCATGATGATGGCTTGCCTGGTGGGAAACGGTGACGTGCGTGCGTCGTAGTGTCGAAGTAGTGTCAGCGAGAAACCTCGGCGTCGCACGTCGCGTTCCCGCATGAACGTCTCAGGGCGATTCACTTCTCGACCTCAGCATTTGCCCTCTGGGGCACGTATTATTGGCGATGCCTTCCCACCGCTTCGTTCCCTGCCGGCGCTCGATCGCGCTGGCGCTTCTGGTCGCTCCATTCGCCGCGCATGGCCAGTCCGTCGGCGGCGCCATCAGCCGCGACACGGTGCGTCTTTCCGTCGAGGACGCGGTGGCGATCGCCCTGCGGCAGAGCGACGAGATCGGGATCGCCGCGGCACAGGTGGACGTGGCCGACGCGCAGTACGGTGCAGCACGCGCGAGCGCGCTGCCACAGCTCCGCTTCAGCGGCAGCTACCTGCGCGTGTACGAGAGTGCGCGCGGGCAGGCGGTGGGCTCGGTGTTCAACCAGCCCAATACGTACATCGGCAACGCGAATCTCTCGCAGACGCTCTTTCAGGGCGGCAGGCTCGTGTCCGCCGCCCGCGCGGCGAACGACACGCGACAGGCGGCTCGCTTCGACGAGCGCGAGCAGCGCGCGCTCGTCACGCTGCAGGTGCAGCGCGCCTACCTCGAGGTGCTCTACGCGGGACGGATCGCGGCGCTGCAGGATACCAACGTGCTGCTGGCCTCGCGACGACTCGCACAGGTGGAGCAGTTCGAGCGCGCGGGACAGGCGGCGCGCTACGACGTGCTCCGCGCGCGGGTCGAACGGGCGAACCTCGAGCCGCTCGCCATCCAGGCGCACAGCGACCGCGAGCTGGCGGTTCTCCAGCTGAAGCGTGTGCTGAACGTGCCGGTGGAGCAGCCCGTGGAGCTGGTGAGTCGCGTCGATCCCGCAGCCGCGGCCGCGGCGCTGCTCGTCGCCCTGGCCGACAGCTCGCTCACGCCCGACCGCGCAGTCGTGCATTCGGCCGAGCTCAATCTGTCCGCCAGGCGGCTCGGCATCGCGGTGGCGCGCGCCGACTACTTCCCCACGATCACGGCCTTCATCCAGTCCGGGTACCAGGCCTTTCCCGGACCGGGACAGGGCATCCCCCGCTCCGGCGGCGTGCTGAGCGAGGATCTCTGTCCACCCGGCTCTACGGCCGGCCGGCTGTGTCAGAATGGTGGGTTCTTCTCCGACCGGCAGGCCGGCCTCAATATCTCCTTTCCCATCTTCGACGGCTTTCGTGTGAGATCGAACGTGGAGTTGGCCATCGCGCAGACGCGGCTGGCGGAGATCCAGCTTCAGCAGCAGCGTGAAGCGGTATCGCTCGACGTGGCTCGCGCCCGCGCCGAGCTGCGGCGCGCGCAGGCGCTGTTCGCCGCGCGGCAGCAGAATTCCGCCGAGGCGGCCGAAGCATTCCGTCTGGCCACGCTTCGGTTCGCGCGCGGTCTGAGCACGCAGCTGGAGGTCTCCGATGCGCAGCTGGCGCTGCTCACCGCGGAGACCACCGAGGCGCGTGCCACGTTCGATCTCTTTCTCGCTTCGGCGGACCTGGCGCGTGCGCTCGGTCGGCCGGTCCCCCTTCCGTCGGCGCCGAGCAGCGCGCCGGCGCCCAGATAGCCACATCCTGTGACCCGCCCGATTCGCGTGACCCGCCCGCTCGCCTCCGCCCGCCTCGCCATCGTCGCCGTTGTGTGGCTGGCGGCCGCCTGCTCCAAGGATGCGGGCCCCTCTCCGGCCGCCGGCGCCACCGTGCAGAAGGATGGACCGTCCGGCGCAGCCGGCGCCGGCGGCCGCCCCACGCCGTCCATCACCCTGGCCTCCACCGATGTGGCAACGGTGGCGCGCACCACGATCGAGGACGGCGTCGCGCTCACCGGTGATCTCAACCCGATCGAAACGATCGACGTACGCGCGCGGCTCGAAGGCGATCTCATGGGCGTCTACGTCCGCGAGGGCGAACAGGTCGGCGCGGGCCAGCTCATGGCGCGCTTCGAGGCGAGCGAGCAGGAGAGTGGCCGGAAGAGCGCCGAAGCGGATCGCGTCGCTGCCGAGTCCGACCTTGCCAATGCGCAGTGGACGCTCGACCAGAATGCACAGTTGCTGAAGGCGGGCGCGATCGCACAGCAGGTGTACAAGAACTCCCAGCAGGCGGTCGCATCGGCGCGTGCACGCGTGGCCGCGGCCGATGCGCGGTTGCGGGCGACCGGCAACATGGAGCGCGACACGCGCGTCGTCGCGCCGGCGGCGGGTGTGGTGAGCAAGCGACTGGTGGAGAGCGGCGAGCACGTCGCCAAGGGCGCGTCGCTGTTCACCATCGTGAGAAACTTCACGCTGGAGCTCGCGGCCGCGGTCCCGTCGCGGCAGTCGACGGCGCTGCGCGCCGGTCAGGTGGTGCACTTCGTGGCCGACGGACGCCGCTTCGACGGCCGCGTGGCGCGCGTGAGTCCCACGATTGACCCGGCCACGCGTGCCGTGACCGTGTACGTGCAGGTGCCCAATCCCGGCGGCACGCTCAAGGGCGGCACCTTCGCCACCGGTCGCGTGGTGAGTCGCACGCTCCACGACGTGCTCGCGGTGCCCACCGCGGCGCTGCGACAGTCCCCGGACGACGGGCGACCGTTCGTTTATCGCATCGACGGAAAGACGATCAACGTGGCGCAGGTGCAGCTCGGCGCGGTGGACGAGCGCCTGGGCGTGGCCCAGGTGACTGACGGGCTGCAGGCCGGCGAGCGCGTGATCGTGGGCAACGTGGGTATCCTTGGCCGCGGCATGCAGGTCACCATCGCGGGCGAGGAGAAGGGCAGAACGTCCAGGCAGTAGCGAGCGGGCCAGGTACTCCTGGTCGTACACCCCGAGCATAGAAGGCACGCGCGATGTTTCTCTCCGACGTCTCCATCAAGCGGCCGGTGTTCGCCACCATGATGATGGTGGCGCTCGTCGTCCTCGGCATCATCAGCTATCAGCGGCTGGCGATCGACGAGTACCCGGACATCACCTATCCGATCGTCATCGCGCAGACCACGTATCCAGGCGCCTCGCCGGACGTGATGATGCGCGACATCTCCAAGCCGATCGAGGAAGCGCTGAACACGGTGCAGGGGATCAAGGAGATCACCTCGACGTCGCTCGAGGGCGTGTCCATCGTGCGCCTCCAGTTCAACCTCGGCGTCGACGTGGCCGTGGCGCAGCAGGACGTGCAGGCGAAGGTCGCGCGCATCCGCCGGACGCTGCCGCAGGACATTCAGGATCCGATCATCCAGCACTTCGACCCGAACGACTCGCCGATCATGGCGATCGCGCTCACGTCGCGTGAACGGCCCATTCGCGAGATCACCGACCTCGCGAGCGAGGTGGTACAGACGCGGCTCGAGTCGATTCCGGGCGTGGGCGGCGTGAACCTGATCGGCGGCAACAAGCGGCAGATCCGCATCCAGGTGGATCCGGGCGCGATGCGCGCCTACGGCCTCTCGCCGGCGCAGCTCGCCGCCGCGCTCCAGCGCGAGAACCAGGAGGTGCCGGCCGGCCGCATCGAGCGCGGACAGATGGAGAAGCTGGTGCGCGTCACCGGCCGTATCGTGGAACCCAAGTCGTTCGCCGACATCCCCGTCGCCGTGCGCGGCGGCACTCCCGTGCGCATCAGCGACGTGGCGGTCGTGGTGGACGGCGCGGAGAATCGCCGTACGGCGGCGGAGATCTTCGCGGATACGGCCAGCACGCCGGCGGTCTCGCTCGAGGTGCTCAAGATCTCCGGCTCCAACACCGTGGAAGTAGCCGATGCCGTGAAGGCGATGGTCCACGAGCTGGAGCGGCAGCTCCCCCACGACATTCAGATGACGGTCATCCGCGACGACTCGCGACGCATCCGCGAGTCGCTCGCCGACGTGCAGATGTCGATCGTGCTCGGCGCCGCGCTCACGATCATGATCATCTACCTGTTCCTGAACTCGTGGCGGTCCACGGTGATCACCGGGCTCACGCTTCCGGTCTCGATCATCAGCGCGTTCTTCATCATGTGGGTGTTCAACTTCACCGTGAACACCATGACGCTGCTCGCGCTGTCACTGGCGATCGGCCTCCTGATCGACGATGCCATCGTGGTGCGCGAGAACATCGTGCGCCACCTGGAGATGGGAAAGGATCACGACGCGGCCGCGAAGGAGGGCACCGACGAGATCGGGCTCGCCGTGATGTCGACCAGCTTTGCCGTGGTCGCGGTGTTCATTCCCGTGGCGTTCATGGGTGGCATCATCGGCAAGATCTTCTTCCAGTTCGGCGTCACCGTCGCGTTCGCCGTGCTCGTGTCGCTGTTCGTGAGCTTCACGCTGGATCCCATGCTGTCCAGCAAATGGTCCGATCCGGAGGTGGAGCACGGGGTGAACGACGGCGGGGCGCACATGGCGGAGCAGCGCCGCAAGGCGAATCCCGTCCGGCGCGTGGCGTTCGCGTTCAACGACTGGTTCGAGCGCGTGGCCGATCACTATCCACGCTGGCTGGGCTGGGCGCTCGGGCACCGGCTCATCGTGCTCGCCGCCGCGGCGGGGACGATCGTGCTGAGCTTCATCATCATCCCTCGGCTTGGCTTCACCTGGATGCCCGACGTGAACGGCGACGAGTTCTCCGTGAGCTTCCGTACGCCACCCGGGTCGCGGCTCGAGCACACGCTGGAGAAGGGGCGCGAGATCTCCGCCTTCCTCATGAAGCAGCCCGAGACCGACTTCGCCTATCTCACCGTGGGCGGCGGATTCCGCGGCACGCCCAACCAGGGGAACGTCTTCGTGGCGCTCAAGCACGGGCACAAGCGCTCACTGTTCGATATCCAGGGCGACCTGCGCGGCAAGCTCCGCGAGATTCCGGGAGTGCGGCCGGCCATCACGGGCCAGTCGTCGATCTTCGGCGGACGTCAGCAGCCGATCGTCGTGAACGTCCAGGGCCCCGAGGCCTCGCGGCTCAAGATCGCCTCGGCGCGGACGCTGGAGGCCGTGAAATCGGTCGCGGGGGTTGCCGAGCCCAACTCGAGCGACGACGGGGACATTCCGCAGCTCGACGTGCGTGTGGACCGGCAGGAGGCGTGGCGCGCCGGACTGGGTGTGGGCAGCGTGGCAGCCACCCTGCAGCCGCTGTTCTCGGGCCAGCGCGCCACGACCTGGGAGGATCCGCAGGGCTTCTCCCACGACGTCGTGGTGCTGTTCCCCGACTCGCTGCGCGGCTCCGCCGACGACGTGGCGCAGCTTCCGGTAGCCAGCACCTTCACCGACGCGCGGAACGGGCTGCCTTCCATGGTACCTCTGTCGCAGGTCGCCGAGGTTCGCGCCGGTGTCGGTCCGCAACAGATCGAGCGCCGGCAGCTCGAGCAGCAGGTGCAGATCCGCGCCGGCGTGCTCCCGGGCTATGCCATGGGCGAAGTGGCCACGCGCGTGCAGAAGGCCATCGAGAGCATCGGGCTGCCGCCCGGCTATCACGCCGTCTTCACCGGCGACGTGCAGAATCTCGAAGAGACGAAGGGCTACGTGCTCAGCGCGCTGCTGCTCGCCGTCGTGTTCATCTACCTCATCCTCGCGTCGCTCTTCGGCTCGTTCCTGCAGCCGCTGGCCATCATGATCGCCCTGCCGCTGAGCTTCATCGGCGTGGCGCTCGCGCTGCTCGTCACTCGCGGCAACATGAACGTGATGACGATGATCGGGATCATCATGCTCATGGGACTGGTGACCAAGAACGGCATCCTGCTCGTCGACTTCACCAACCAGCTCCGCGCGGAAGGACAGAACCGGGCGGCGTCGCTGCTGTCGGCCGGCCGCATCCGGCTGCGGCCGATCATCATGACCACGGTGGCGATGATCTTCGGCATGATGCCGCTCGCGCTGGCCATCGGCGCGGGGGCGGAAGCGCGCGCACCCATGGCACGGGCCGTGATCGGGGGGCTGATCACCTCCACGCTGCTCACGCTGTTCGTGGTGCCCGTGATGTACACCTTCCTCGACGATCTCGGGAGCTGGGCGTCGGCGCGGCTCGCCGGCGTGCCGCACGAAACAGGTGGCGCGGTGCCGCTGCCCGCCGCCGGCGACTGATTTTCTCGTCGCGCGACCGGGGCGTGCACGCTGTATGCGCGGAATCCGCTTGACGGATTCCGCGCGCGGCCTTACAAGGATCACTGTGTACGAGTGGTCCGCTGTCGCTTGCGACACGATCTTCCGCTCATGTCCGACGCAATCCGCACAGAAGGCGGGCACACGTCGTGCAGCGGCGCCGCGCGGATTGCTCGTCCTGCCCGAGCGGGGCGGCGTGATGACGCGCCGCGACTTCGACACGACATGCAGGTCCGGCTGTCCTATCTCTCCAGGAGGCGGTAATGCCGCGCGGTGACGAATTGAATGAATCCCTCCGCTTTTCCGATCGCGACGATGACGCCGACGATCTGGGCTACGGTGGAGGTGGCGGGGGTGGCGCATCGTCCTATGACGATGATGATGAGGAGGACGGCGGCTGGACGACCCACAAGGACGACAGCGACGACCTCTGGGACAGCACCGACGACTCCGACGACGACGAGGAGGAAGGACTCGGCACGCCGGTGGTGGACGATGACGAGGAAGAGAGCCCGCTGGTCGTGGCCCGTGCCCCCAAGGCAGGCGGCGGTGGTCGGCCCGCTCCCACCCCGCCGCCCGGTGCACGGCCGGGTGGCGGTGCACCGGGCGGTGCGTCCGGCGCGCGTCCTGGCGGTGGTGCGCCGGGCGGTGCGTCCGGCGGCCTGACGGCATCCAAGCATCCCGCCACCGCCGATCCGGGCAACCGAGGGGCGACCACCCGCGGCAACGTGTTCGCGGGCGGCGGTGCGTCGAGCGGCATGTCCGGTGGTTCGCCGGGTCGTTCATCGGGCGGCGGGGCGGGCAGCTCGTCGGCCGGCGGTGCCGTGAGGACTGGCGGCACATCGGGCGGCACATCGGGCGGCACGTCGGGCGGCGCGGCCAAGTCCGGTGGCGCCAAGAAGAGCACGGCCAAGAAGTCGGCCGGGAAGAAGTCCGCGGGCAAGAAGTCCGCGGGCAAGAAGGCGGCGGGCAAGAAGTCGGCGAAGAAATCTTCCGCCAGGAAGGGCGGAGCAAGGAAGTCCTCCGCGAAGAAGGCTTCCGGCCGGAAGTCCTCGGCCAGGAAGTCCTCAGCCCGGAAATCGTCGGGCCGGAAGTCGGCGAAGAAGACGTCCGCCAGGAAGGGCGGAGCCAGAAAGGGTGGCGCCCGGAAGGCGGCCAAGCGGGGTGGTCGCCGCCGGTAGGGACCGGAACGCCGACAGGCACCTTCTCCAAGTGGGGAACGCTCGGCGGGGTGTGGCGATGGCCACACCCCGCCGCGTTTGCTTCCCTCTCTCGACTCGTGCACCTAATATCCCGCATGCGCCCACACCTCGGACGAGCCGGGCCTCACCGGCCACGCGCCTTCCACGGTGGACATCACGTCTAATCTTCCAACGCGCGACGTGTCCCACGAGACGGAGGTCGTGCTTTCGCCGGCGGTGAGCGCGGACCGCAAGCGTCGCCTCGATGCCATCGGCGAGGTGTCAGCCGCCGTGGCGCACGAGCTTCGCAACCCACTGTTCGGCATTTCCTCCGCCGCTCAGCTGCTTCGCTTTCGGGTCAAGGACGATCCCGTCGTCGAGAAGAACGTCGGGCGCATCCTGCACGAAGTGGAGCGCCTCAATAACATCGTCACGGCGCTGCTTGAGTACGGGCGGCCAAATCCCATCCGCCTCACGCCAGGCGATCCCGATACGGTGTGGGACGACGTGCTCGAGAACCAGCGCGGCCTCCTGGAGAGTCGCGCGCTGCTGCTCCACCGCACCCGGGCCGAGCCGCCCGTACGCAGCCCGATCGACGCGCCGCAACTCGCGCAGGCGCTCCTCAACCTTCTCGTGAACGCGGCCGACGCGGCACCCGAGGGCACGGACCTCACCCTTCAGAGCACTCGGCTGGCGAACGGCGGCTGGCACTGCCGCCTGCACAACACTGGCGCGGCCATCCCGGCCGACGTGCTGCCGCGCGTGTTCGAGATCTTCTTCTCCACCAAGCCGGGAGGCACCGGAATCGGCCTCGCGCTCTGCCAGCGGATCGTCGAAGAGCACGGGGGGACGGTTGCACTCGAAAGCTCCCTCGAGCAGGGCACATCGGCGACGGTCGTCCTGCCCGGCGTCTGACCGCAACTCGCGCCACGGCCGGTGCTCCGGTGCCGCGAGTCGCTATGATTGTGCAGCTTCAGCACGCGGGCGAGACCGGAGGGCGACACGATGCGATGGCGAAAGGCGGCGGCAGCGGGCGGCGCGGCGCTTGGTGCGGCGGCGCTGTACAAGGCGACAGCGGAGCGGCGGGCGGCGCCGCTCGTGAACCAGCTCGGTGGCGAAAGCCACGAGCTCCTGTGGCGCGGCCATCGCGTGGCGTATACGCGGCACGGTTCCGGCTCTCCCGTGCTGCTGGTCCACGGCCTCTACGTGGGCGCGTCGTCGTACGAGTGGCGCGAGACGGTGAACGCGCTTGCCGAGCGATACAGCGTGTACGTGGTGGACCTGCTCGGATTCGGTCTCTCCGCGCGCCCCAGCCTGCGCTACTCGCCGGCGCTGTACCAGGCGCTGCTCGCCGATGTGATGGCGCGACTCGGCGTTGGGCCACTCGTGGTCGTGGCCAGCGCGCTCTCCGCGGCGAACGTGGTGGCGCTCGCAGCGCGCGACCCCAAGCACTTTGCGGCGCTTGCCCTCATCGAGCCCACGGGCGTGGTGCTGGGGCGCGACCGTACCACGACCACCAAGGCGGCGACGCAGGTGCTCCTGGAGGCGCCGGTCGTGGGTACGGCCATGTACAACGCGCTCACCTCCGAGGCGAGCACACGCCGCTTTCTGGAGGAGCATTACGCGAACGATCGGCTCATCACCGAGGACCTGGTCGACGCGTACGTGCAGAGCGCCCGACAGCCGGGTGGCAAGCACGCGGTGGCGGCGCTGCTCGGAGGGCGGCTGAATGTGGACATTCGGAATGCGTTGCGTCGCGTGCAGCACCACACGTTGCTGCTCTGGGGCGACCAGGCGCGTGTGAACTCCGTGCAGCACGCGCATGCCTTCCGCGTGCTCAAGCCCGATGCGGACTGGTCGCTGATCTCCGGAGCGGGCGACTTCCCCCACGTGGAGCAGGCCGAGCAGACGAACCATGCGCTGCACCGCTTCCTCGAGCGGGTCAAGAGCGGTACGAGGAGCGGCGGACCCCGGCGCATGGGCGGCGAGGTGCGGCGTGCATGATGGTGCGAGCTGGACTCAGTCCTGAGCCCGCCTCACACCGGCCCTCGGCGTCAGTTATCTTCCGCCGCTATGTCGGAGTCACTGTCCCCCGTCGCCCTCCTCCGCGCGCACTCGCGCCATGCCCCGTGGAACGCGCGTGGCCTCGCCGCGCACGTCACGGCGCTCGTGGACGCCGCGGGCATTCGCCCCACGAATGCCTCGGCCCGCGTCGCGCCGAGCGCGCGCTCGGTGCGCTTCTACGTGGCGAATGGGCTGCTCGATCGGCCCGAGGGCGCGGGTACGGCGGCAACGTACAACTACCGTCATCTGCTTCAGCTCCTCGCCATCAAGATCCGGCAGCGGGAGGGCGCCACGCTCCAGGGGATCAAGCAGGAGATGAAGGAGATCACGGGCGACGCGCTCGAGCGCCGCGTGGCGTCGTCGCTTGCGCCGGCGCTGGGCGCGCAGGCCGACATCGCCGTCCGCGATACCGACGACGAGCGTTCAGCGAGCTGGCGCCGCGTTCCCGTGGCCGACGGCATCGAGATCCACGTGCGCGACGACGCACCCGCCGCGCGAGACGAGGCGCTCGTGGCGATGCGTGAAGCCGTGCGGGCGGCGCTGGGGCGGGCGGATATCCGATAGAGCGGCTTACAGCAGTCGCGACAGCAGCGCCGCTCCGCCCTCGATCACCCTGTCGTACCAGGGGCGCTTCATGAACTCCGACAGGATGATCTCCTTCGACCGACTCAGGTCGTCGAAGAACGTCGCGTTCATCTGCGCGCCGAGACCGGCATCGAGGAACACGAGGTTCGATTCGTTGTTGAACGCCAGTGAGCGGTTGTCGAAGTTCATCGAGCCGATCGAGCCCCACATGCCGTCCACGATGAACGTCTTGGAGTGCATCATCGACGGCTGATACTCGTAGATGCGCACGCCGCCCTTCAGGAGCTGCTCGTACCGAGAGCGGCCCGCCCAGAGCGTGGTCTTCACGTCGGTGTTGTCGCTCACGGTGAGAATGCGCACGTCTACGCCGTGCTTGCGGGCAGCGATCAGCAGCTTGCGGAAGTCGTCGTCGGGGACGAAGTAGGAGTTGGTCACATAGAGCGTCTTGTGCGCGCTGGCGATGGAGAGCGCGACGAACCGCTCGGCCGCGGTGCTGCCCGTGGTCGGCGAGGAAAAGAAGACTCCAGCCTGTACGCCGCCGTCCATCGTCGTGAAGGCCTTCCTGGGAAAGAAGAAGTTGCCGGCGATCAGCTCACCGGTGCACTCCGCCCACGCGGCGGCGAAGGCGGCCTGCAGGCCCATCACCGCCGGCCCCTCGAAGCGCACGTTGCTGTCGCGCCACTCGTTCTCGCGCTGGCCGTTGCCGAGCCAGTAGTCGGCCAGCCCGAAGCCTCCCGTGTATCCCACCTCTCCATCGGTCACGACGACCCGCACGTGTGACCGGTCGCTCGCGTTGTGCAGCGAGTACCAGTGCAACTGCCGGAGCAGGCCGATCTCCACCCCGGCGGCGCGAAGGCTGTCGGCCCATTCGCGCTTGAGGTTCTGCGAGCCGAAGGCATCGAGGACCAGCAGCACACGCACGCCGGCTCGCGCCCGATCCTTCAGGATGGCGGCCATGGAGTCGGCAACCGCGCCGGGCCGCGAGTAGTACATCTGCACGGTGATCGTGTGCTCGGCGGCGCGCAGATCCTTCCAGAGGCGCGTGTACACCTCGCCGTTGTTCGTCTGCTCCACCGCGTTGCCCTTCGTCATGTGCAGCCCGGTGTAGAGCTCCATCGACCGGGTGAAGAGGGAATCAGTGATGGGCGGGGGTCCTTCCTTGTCGCCAATCGCGACGACCGCTTTCACGGGTGTGCCACGCGTGATGGAGAGCACGCCGACGAGTGCGAGCGCACCCACGGCGAGGACGCCCAGCACCACGCCAACGCGTTTGACTCGGAGCAATTTTCGCATTTGCGCCTTCCGCATCACATACTTCATGCCACGAGGCCGAGTCCGGTAGTTCGCGGTACTCTGCCAGCGAATGGACGGAGGGAGCGCACATGGAGCTTGCCGGACGTAGCGTGGTGCTCACCGGAGTGGGGCGCGAGGGCCAGGTCGGCGAGGCCGTCGCGCAGGCGTTCGCCGAGCGTGGCGCGCGCGTATTTCTCGTGGGACATCGGGAGGCGGATGTACGAGCGCGAGCAGAGGCGCTCCTCGCCAGGGGATTGCGGGCGGCGGCGCTCGCCGCCGATCTCACCGACGCGGCCGCCGTTGCCGGAATCGCCGAGCGCGTGCGCGACGCCACGGCCGGTCGTCTGACGGCGTTGGTGCATGCCGCGGGCGGTTTCGCCGCGAGCGGCCCGGTCGCGGAAAGCGATCCGGCGATCTGGCAGCGGCAGTTCGCCATCAACGCCACCACCGCGTACCTCACGGCGCGCGCGTTGCTGCCGCTGCTGCGCGCCGGCAAGGGGTCGATCGTGTTCTTCGCCTCGGAGGCCGTGTTGCCCGGCGCGCAGGTCGTGGAGCTGTCGGCATACGTGGCCGCCAAGAACGCCGTCGTGGCGCTGATGCACGCCATCGCGCAGGAAGAGAAGAGTCATGGCGTGCGCGCGAACGCGGTTGCGCCGACGGCCATCCGCACGGCGGTCAACGTGGCCAGCATGGGTGCCGACACGCCGATGGTCGCGCGCGAAGCGGTGGCGGACGTGGTGCTCTGGCTCTGCTCGGATGCCGCGCGCGCGGTGAGCGGACAGCTCATTCCGGTGCGTTGACGGCGCCGCCGGCACGCTTGCCGGGCCTTCGCGCTCCGCACAGCTTCCACACATGAGTGTCGTCGCGCGGCGTCGCGTCGCCTCGCGAGCGATCCGGCTCGACCGGTCGCTCGAGGCGCTTCCGTTGTTCCGGCTGAGTGATTCGGCGGATGATGCGGTGATCGATTACGGTGACGCTGAGGGAGGCCGGTGGCGCGTCATCCCCAGCCCGGGCGACCGCCTGCCCGGGACATTCGACCAGGATGTGTACGTGGAGCTGCTGCGACGCTTTCACGAAGGTGGCGATCCGGCGGACGGCGTCATCACCTTCACGCTCCACGCATTTCTGCGCGCGATGGGACGCCGTGTGGATGGGCGGACGTACGAGCAGCTGCGCGCCGCGCTCGGCCGGCTCGAGCGGACGACCCTCGAGTCGCAGGGGATCTACGACAGCGTCACCGCCGGCACGCGTGGCGACGTGCGCTTCACCCTGCTCACCTCGGTGGCCGTGGAGCGGCGGCGCACCCTCGACCGCGAGCAGCTTCCGCTGTTCGACACCATCACGACGGCAGAGCCGGGTGTGGCGCGCATCGTCCTCTCCAGCGTAGTGCGTGACAACCTCGCCGCCGACCACGTGGTGAGCCTTTCTGCGCCGTGCTACTGGTCTCTGGGCTCGCCCGTCGCCCGGCGGCTCTATCGACTCCTCGAGGTCGCGCGCGCCGATGGCCGGCTCACCTGGCGCATCGCGCTCGACAAGCTCGCCGAGCAGCTTCCACTTGCCCAGCGCTATCCGTCGCACCTCCAGCGCGTCCTCCAGCCGGCCCACGACATGCTCGTAGAACAGGGCGTTCTGCGGAATGCGGCCATTCGCCAGCAGAACCGCGAGTGGTATGTGGATTACATGCTCGGCTCACGGCCCGCCTGAATGATGCCGGTGACGAGCTCGAGAGGTGGAGAGTCGATCAGGACACGCCCATAGCGAGCTACTCCGTTGGTACCCTGGCGGAACCACCATGCTGGCATGGCGTATTCAATGAAGAGGAAATTCCTTTCACACCAGCAGGTTACGTCATGTCCCGTCGCCGTATCGCACTCATCGCACTCGTCACTCTTCCCGTGCTCGCGGGCGGCTTCCTTGCGCAGGACCGCGCGAGTGCCGACGGCGCACGACTGCTCGACCAGGTGTTCACGCTCGTCTCGCAACGCTTCGTGGACACGGTCGGATCCGCGGCGCTGTACGAGAAGGCGGCGCGCGGTCTCGTGAAGGAGCTCAACGATCCCTACAGCGAGCTGTTCTCCCCCAAGGAGCTCGCGAGCTTCTCGCAGCAGACCAACGGCAAGTATGCCGGCATCGGCATGCAGATCCAGGATCTCCAGGGCGCGATCACCGTGAGCACGGTGTTCCCGCATACACCGGCCGAGGCGGGCGGCGTGCGTGAGGGCGATCGGATCGTCCAGGTGGATTCGCTCTCCACCCGCGGCTGGACGACCCAGAAGGTCTCGGACTATCTGATCGGGCAGCCCAACACCAAGGTCACCGTCAAGTTCAACCGGCCCGGCGTTCCCGAGCCGATCACGATGAACTTCACCCGCCAGGTGATTCACATCCCCGCGGTGCCGTATGCCATCGTGCTCGAGAACAAGATCGGCTACCTGCCGGTGCAGCGCTTCAACGAGACCGCGTCCGAGGAAGTGGCGGCGGCGGTTGGGCGGCTGCAGAAGGAGGGCGTGAAGGGCGTCATCCTCGACATGCGCGGCAACCCCGGCGGGATTCTCGATCAGAGCATCGCGATGTCGAACCTCTTCCTGAACAACGGCGAGGAGATCGTGAGCGTGCGCGGACGCGCCGGTGACCCGCAGACGTACGGCACGACAGGAAGCGCGACCTTCCCGACGCTTCCCGTCACGGTGCTCACGGACGAGGGGACGGCGTCCGCGAGCGAGATCGTGGCCGGCGCACTGCAGGACCATGACCGCGCGCTGGTCGTCGGCTCCACGAGCTTCGGCAAGGGCCTTGTACAGACGCTCTTCCCCCTCGACGGGGGCTATGCGCTCAAGATCACCACGGCCAAGTGGTACACGCCGAGCGGTCGCAGCATTCAGCGCGAGCGGAAGTTCGAGAACGGCCACTTCGTGGAAGAGAAGCCCGACACCGCCGAGACCGAGGCCAAGAAGAGGGCTCGGCCGGCCTACCGGTCGGATGCCGGACGCGTCGTGTACGGCGGCGGCGGCATCACGCCCGACGTGCTTGTGCGCGACGATACGCTGACGACGGTAGAGCAGGCCTTCACCAAGGCGATCGCGCCCAAGTCGCAGGACTTCTTCGTGGTGGTGAACGACTACACGCTCGAGCTGGGGCGCGGCGTGAACAAGGACTTCCGCGTACTACCGCAGTGGCGCGAGGAGTTCTATCGCCGACTCGGGGCGAAGGGCGTCCCGGTGGACCACGCGCAGTTCGAGGCCGCCAGCCGCTACGTGGATCGCCTGCTCGAGCAGCGGGTAGCCCGCATCGTGGCCGGCGACTCCACCGCGAAGCGCCGCGACCTGAGGTTCGACGCCCCGCTCAAGAAGGCGCTCGAGCTGATGCAGAAGGGCACGTCGCAGAAGGACCTGTTCACCCTCGCGGCGGCGGTACCGTCGAAACTGTAAACCGTGAACGGTTCACCGTGAACCGTTCACCGTAGGATCAAGGGCACACCGGACTCAGTCTGGTGTGCCTTTGCCGTTATGGTTCACGATTCACGGTGAACGGTTCACGGCTTAGGATTCGCCCATGCGTATTTCCCTCTTGCTCGCTCTCTCGGTTCTCTCGTGCTCGCACGCGGGATCGCAGTTCACGCCGCGCCTCCTTCAGCCCGAAGCTTCTGAACGGCATCTACGCAACGTCCGGCAGCTCACGGACGGCGGGGAGAATGCGGAAGCGTACTTCAGCGCCGACGGGCGACGCCTCGTCTTCCAGAGCACGCGCGACGGACGGAGCTGCGATCAGGAGTACGTGATGAACGTGGACGGCTCGGGGCTGCGGCGCGTGTCCACCGGCACGGGCAAGACGACCTGTGGCTTCTTCTACGCGAACGACGAGCGCATTCTGTTCGGCTCGTCGCACGCGCTACAGCAGGACTGCCCCGAAAGGCCCGACCCCTCCAAGGGCTACGTGTGGCGTCTCGATCCGTACGACATCTACACCGCGCGGTCCGACGGCAGTGATCTCCGCCGACTGACGCATTACGGGGTCTACACGGCGGAAGGCGTCGTGTCGCCGGATGGAAAGCGAGTCGTCTTCACGTCGCTCAAGGACGGCGATCTCGAGATCTACACGATGAACGTGGATGGCAGCGACGTCCGGCGTCTCACGACCACGCCGGGCTACGACGGTGGTCCCTGGTGGTCGCCGGATGGTACGCGGATCGTCTACCGCGCCTGGCATCCGACGGACAGCGCACTGACCGTCTACCGCGACCTGCTGGCACAGCGGCTCGTACGTCCGAATCGCATGGAGCTCTGGGTCATGAACGCCGATGGCAGTGGCCAGCGTCAGATCACACAGCTCGGCGGCGCGAATTTCGGTCCGTCATGGATGCCCGACGGCAAGCGGGTGATCTTCTCGTCGAACTACAAGCAGCCGCGCAGTGGCAACTTCGATCTCTTCCTGGTGAATCTCGACGGCACCGGTCTGGAACAGATCACGACGGACCAGGCGTTCGACGGCTTTCCGATGTTCAGCCCTGACGGCCGGCAGCTCGTATGGGCCTCCAACCGTCACGACGCCAGGCCGGGCGAGACGAATCTCTTCATTGCGGACTGGGCACCCTGATCCAGCAGCTCGCGCAGGCGCGCCACACGTTCCGCCGTGGTGGCATCGTCGGCCACGTCGGACCGCGCCCGCTGCAACGCCGAGAGGACGGTGGAGCTGTCGCGATCGCCGAACACCGCGCCGATCTCGCGGATCGACAGATCCAGCAGGTCCCGACACAGGAGCATGCCGATCCGCCGTGACTGGGCGAGCGTTCGGGTTCGGCCGGCGCCCACGAGCGCGTCGGGCGACACGCCCCATTCCGCGGCGACCGCCTCCTGCACCGCCAGCGCGCCGGCGCCCGTCTCTCCAGACGGGCGGCGCGTCGGCACGGCTCGGCGCGCCAGCGCGAGGCTCAGGGGTTCGCCCTGCAGAGCGGCCACCGCCAACAGGCGCGTGAGGTTGCCCTCCAGCTCGCGGACGCTGCCTTCGCATTGCGCGGCGAGGTGGTGCGCCACGCTCGGCGGCAACTCGACCTGAAGGACACTCGCCTTCGCGTGGAGGATCGCGACGCGGTGCTCCCAGTCGGGCGCTGACAGCGTGGCCACGTGGGCTCCCCGGAAGCGACTCACGAGACGCTTCGCCAGGGCGTCCGCACCGCGTGCATCGTCGCTCGTGAGCAGCAGTTGATGCTCGCTCGCCACCGCGTGTGCGGCGAGCGCCGCCAGCGCATCCTGCGCCGCTGCGTGCCGGTCGAGCACGTGCACGTCGTCGATCACGAGCAACCGTGCCTCGCGCAACGGCTTGAGCTCCGCGGTCGGATGTCCCGCCGCTACCCCGAGCGCGAGCCGCCGCAGGAATTCATCGGCGGTGAGGAGCGCAGCCCCCCGGTCGTGCCGCATGACCGCTTCCGTCGTCACCGCGTGCGCCAGATGCGTCTTTCCCAGTCCCGTGCCGCCGCTCAGGAGGATCGGGTTGTACAGCTTTCCCGGCGCGACCGCCGCCGCCGACGCCGCGGTATATGCGGCCTCGTTGCTGCGGCCCACGACGAACTGGGGAAAGGTGTAGCGGGGATTGAGGGTGGTGGGCACGCCGCCGCAAAGCGCAAATCGCGTGACGCCACGAGGCGAGCTCGGCCATGCGATGTGGAGAACTGCTGGACAGCACGACCCCTGCCCTGAACAGGGCCATGGCTTCCATCTGGACTGGCGCCCTGACCTTCGGGCTCGTGAACATCCCCGTCTCTCTCGCGAGCGCCGTGCGCGCCGCCGAGAAGACGAGCTTTCGCCAGCTGCACAAGGACGACCTCACGCCGATCAAGTACGAGCGCGTGTGCCCCACGGACGGCGAGGTCGTGCCCTGGAACGAGATCGTGAAAGGGTACGAATACTCGAAGGGGAAGTACGTCGTCGTCACCTCCGAGGAGTTGGCGAAGGTGAAGACGCCGTCGAGCAAGGCCGTGGAGATGATGGATTTCGTGAAGTCCGACGAGATCGATCCCCGGTACTTCGACACGCCGTACTACCTCGTGCCCCAGAAGGGAGGCGAGAAGCCCTACGCCCTGTTGCGCGAAGCGCTCGAGCGCACCGACATGGTCGGCATCGGCAAGCTCACGCTGCGGCAGAAGGAGCACCTCGTGGCCGTGCGTCCGATCGGTGACGCTCTCGTGCTCGAGCTGATGCGATTCGAGCACGAGCTCGTGGAGCCCGAAGAGCTGCGGTTCCCCGGCACGGAGCAGCAGAACGTCCGGCCGCAGGAGCTGGAGATGGCCGAGCAGCTCATCGGCAATCTCGCCGAGCCCTTCGATCCGTCGAAGTATCACGACGAATACGAGGAGAAGCTCCAGGCGCTCCTCAAGGCGAAGCTCAAGGGCAAGAAGCTTCCCGATGACGAGTCGGACGAGAAGCCGGAGAAGACGAAGGTGATCGACCTCGTCGCGCGGCTTCAGGAATCGCTCGCCTCCACCGCGGCCAAGAAGCGCGCTCCAAAGGAACCGGCGGCGAAGAGGAAGGCCGCACGCGCGAAGAGCGCTAAGAAGCGACGGGCTTCCTAGCGCCTCATCGAACGGGTCGCCGCGCCGCTATGACGCGACGACCCGTTCGAGCAATGCGAGCGCGGCGGTGGCGGTCAGTGCCTCCGACGACGTGACGGCGCTCGGGTCGACGCCGGGATCCTTGAGCAGGTGCCCCGTGAGCACGGCCACGACGCGCTCGTTCGGCCCAATGAGTCCGCTCTTCACGAGCGCGCGTACTCCTGCCACGCTCGCCGCGCTGGCCGGCTCGCAGCCCACGCCGCACTCGTCGATGACCTTTTTCGCGGCGAAGATCTCCTCGTCGCTCACCGACTCGACGATGCCGTTCGTGGCGGTGATCGCGCCGACCGCGCGGTCCCACGATGCGGGATCGCCGATGCGGATGGCTGTCGCGCGTGTCTCGGCCTGCACGCGGACCCGATTGGCGAAGCGCTGCGCGAATGCCTGCGCGAACGGCGCGGCGCCCGCCGCCTGCACAGCCAGCAGCCGCGGCATGCGGTCGATCAACCCCGCATGCACCGCTTCCACGAGCGCTTTTCCGAACGCCGACGTGTTGCCGAGATTGCCCGCCGGCAGCGCGATCCAGTCGGGCGCCTGCCAGCCGAGCTGCTGGAGCAGCTCGAGCACGATGGTCTTCTGCCCCTCGATGCGGTACGGGTTCACCGAGTTCACGAGATAGACGCCGAGCTTGTCGCTCGCCTCGCGCGCGAGTCGGAGACAATCGTCGAAGTCGCCCTTGATGCGCAGCGTACGCGCGCCGTATGCCACCGTCTGGGCCAGCTTGCCCGCCGCGATGCGGCCTTCCGGGACGAACACGAACGACGGAATCCCCGCCTGCGCCGCGTACGCGCTCAGTGAGGCCGACGTGTTGCCGGTGGAGGCGCACGCGACAGCGCGCGCGCCGATCCGCTTTGCCTGCGATACCGCCACCGTCATGCCCCGATCCTTGAACGAGCCGGTCGGGTTGTGCCCCTCGTGCTTCACCATGAGGGACGCCACGCCCGCATAGCGCGCGATCGCCGCGCGGGCGATCAGCGGCGTATTCCCTTCCGGATGACTCACGACATCGGCGCCCGCGTCGGGCAGCACGAGCTCGCGAAAGCGCCACACGCCGGAGTGTTCCATCGCCGAGCCGCGATATGCTTCCGCCGTGATGCGGTTGTCGAACAGCGCGCGGAGCGCGGCTCCCAGCAGCGTCGGCGGTCGATGTTCCGCCACCAGCAGTCCGCCACACGACGGACAGGTGGAGTGCAGTGATCCTTCGGCGAGGAGGCTCGCACAGTCCGCGCACCGGATCACCGTTGCGGGAGCGATCACCTCCTTCTGCTTCGCCTTCGGCATGCTCAGATGGCCCTCACGGTGGCGCCCTGCGAATCGACCTCGGTGACGCGCGTCGTGCACGCGACACCATGTCGAGCATATGCACTGTGCATCGCCGCGGCGACCCGCTCGGCTCCTTCCACGTCGCCGACGATCGCGAACGCCGTCGGGCCGGCGCCGGAGATGGAGGCGCCGAGCGCGCCGGCGTCCAGCGCGGCGGACTTTGCGTCGGCGAAGCCGGGGAGGAGCGCGGCGCGCGCCGGCTCGGCGAGTCGGTCATCGAGCGCGCGACCGAACAGCGCGAGGTCGTCCGCGTAGCATGCCGCCACCATCGCGGCGACCTGTGCGAGCTGATGCGTCACGACCGCGCGGGGGACTGCCGCCGGCAGCGCTCGGCGGGATTCCGCGGTGGACAGTCGCTGCGCCGGATGGACGAGCACGATGCGCAGCCCCGTCGGCACCGGCAGGCGAATCACCTCGATGGGGTCGAGCGACCGAACGAGCACGATGCCGCCGAGCAGCACGGGCGCGATGTTGTCGAGATGCCGCCCGGCCACCTTCGACTCGGCCTCGAGACAACAGGCGAGAATCTCCTGGGTTCCTAGTGCTCCGCCAAGCAGGGCGTTCGCCGCCACGGCGCCGGCGACGGCCGACGCGGCGCTTCCGCCCTGGCCCCCGGCGAGCGGGAGTCCCTTCTTCGCCGTGAGCGCGATGCCCGGCGCACGGAGCTCCACTCCGATGTCCCGCGAGTGCGCCAGCACCGCGCTCGCGGCGATCGCGGCAGTGTGCTCAGCGGGCGAGCGCGGCAGCTCCGGATGCCCGGGGTCGAGCAGCGTGATCCCCGGCCGTGTCGACCACTCCGCGATGACCTCGTCCTGAAGCCCCGCGACGGCGCAGCCGAGCACGTCGAGGCCGGGACCGAGATTGCCGATCCCGCCTGGTGCACGCGCGAGAAATCGATGGCTGGCTGGTGCGCGAGCGCTCATGCGGTGTTGAGCCGGAGCACGTCACCGAGGACGCCGGCCGCGGTGACTTCCGCACCCGCGCCAGGCCCCGAGACGACGAGCGGCCGGTTGCGATACCGCGCTGTGGTGAACACGAACAGGTTGTCCGTGCCGTCGAGCGAGGCGAGGGCGCTTCCGACCGGCACGCTCACGAGCCCGACGCGGACGCCGCCTCGGGTGGAGCGGGCTCGATATCGAAGCACCTCGCCCCGAGCGCGCGCCTCTTCCACCCGCTGCGCCCACTCGGCATCGCATTGGTCGACCAGCTCGGTGAACTGCTCGGCCGACACGTCGCGCAGTGATTCCGGCACCAGGGACTCGAGGCTCACGTCCGCCATCTCGCCGCTGTAGCCCAGCATGCGACCGAGAATGAGTCCCTTGCGTGCGACGTCGAGCCCGCAGAGATCGTCGCGCGGATCCGGCTCGGTGTAGCCGAGCGCCATGGCGTTGCGAACTGCATCGGAGAACGTGCGTCCACGCCCCATCTCGCTGAAGAGATATCCCATCGTGCCGGAGGGCGAGCTGTCCACGCTGTCCACCCGATCGCCGGATGCGCGAAGCTGTTGCAGCGTGTCGATGATCGGAAGCCCCGCACCCACGGTGGCTTCATGCAGCACGCGACGCCCGCGGGCACGTGCTTCCTTGAGGAGCTCGCGCGCCGTGGTCAGATCCGAGGCGAGCGGCACCTTGTTGGCCATCACCACGTCCATGCCGTGCACGATGCCACGTAGCAGCGCCGCCGCGGTGTCGCCGCTGGCCACGTCCACGAGCACGGGCCGGGACAGCGCGTGCGAGGCGATGAAGTCCACCGCCTCGCGGGCCGTCGACGCACGGCCGCCGGGCACGCGAGCGAGCGAGCCGCCGCGTTCCTTCGCCAGCACCAGCGAGGCGAGCTGTCTTGTCGGCAGTCCGCGCGGGTGAAAGACGAACCCCTGCCGATCGATGAGCCCCACGATGCGAAGCGAGGCACCGCGCTTCGCGACCGCCTGCACCTGCGCCACGAGCTCGCGCGCCACGCGACCCATCCCGAGAAGCACCACGTCCGTTGGCTCGGTGCGGCGGCCAGCGCGGCCGCCGCCGACCTTGTCCAGCCGGAAGGCATCGTGCACCGCACGCACCGCCGCGGGCGCTTCGGCTTCTTCCACCACGAAGGAGACGTTGCGCTCCGAGGCGCCCTGCGCGATGGCCACGACGTTCACGCCGGCGTGCGCCACCGCCGCGAAGATGCGCGCCGAAACACCGGGCGTGCGCGCCATTCCAGAGCCGACCACCGCCACGGTGGTGAGCGATGGGCGCACGCTGATCTCGTCCACCTCGTGCCGCGCGAGCTCGTCGGCGAACGCAGCGCGCAGCGAGGCTGCGACTTCCTCCGCTCGATCGCCCGGAATGGTGAAGCAGATCGACTGCTCCGACGACGCCTGCGAGATCATCGACACGGAAACGTGCGCCGTGGCGAGCGCGCCGAACACGCGCGCGGCCACGCCGGGAACGCCGAGCATGCCCGTTCCGCTCACCGCCACCAGCGCCTGTCGTGGCATGCCCGAGATGGCGCGCACAGGGGCCCCGCGCGCCACGCGTCCCACGACGATCGTCGTGCCCGCGGCTGCGGGATCGGCGAAGGGACGAAGGCGGAGCGTCATCCCGCTGCGCAGGGGAATGAGCGTGCGCGGATGCAGCACCTTGGCGCCGTAGTACGCCAGCTCCGAAGCTTCGCGCGCGTCGAGCACCGGCACCACGCGCGCACCGGGCACGATGCGTGGATCGGCGGTCATGCAGCCCGGCACGTCCTTCCAGAGCGTCACCTCGCGCGCGTCGATCGCGCGCGCCAGCACGGTCGCGCTCAGATCAGATCCTCCGCGACCGAGCGTGACGACCGCGCCATCGGGGGCAGCTCCGATGAACCCCGGCACCACCACCGTGATGTCGCGCGCGAGCTCGGGCGCGAGCGCGGCACGAGCGACCGCTTCCGTGCGCTCCAGGTCGGGGGCCGCGTTGCCGTGCCGGCCGTCGGTCTGCACCAGGGCCGCCCCGTCGATCACCACGCTCGAAATACCGCGTGAGTTCAGCATGGCGCTCACGATCTGCGCCGCGAGCCGTTCGCCTAGGGCGAGAATGACGTCGGTGAGCGCGCCGACGCCGACGGCGAGCCCGAGAAGCTGGCGCTCCAGCTCGTTGAACGCTGCGTCGATGTGCGTGGTCAGCTCGCCGAGCGAGCCGTCCGACGCCGAGAGGACGCCGCGTGCCGTGGTCAGATGCAGCGCACGAAGCTCCCCGGCGATGCGCCGCGCCGCTTCACCCCTGCCGGCGGTCGAGTGCTCGATGCACTCGACCAGCGCATTCGTGACGCCCTTCAGCGCCGACGTCACGATCACGCGGCGTTGTGCGGTGGTCTCGGCGCCGAGGAGGGCACCAACGTTGGCGATCGCGGAAGCATCCGCGAGCGCGGCACCTCCGAACTTGTGCACGACGACGTGAGGGGAGGCCGGTGGCATGCAGACCGGTTGGAGGAGATGGGGACAAAAAAAGAGCGGCCCCTTGGGAAGGGCCGCGTGTGCATCGTCTGAGCGCTGCTGCTACTCGGACGCGACCGCGACGCCTCCCGTCGTGGAAGTCGTCGTGCGCGTCATCGTCGTGTTGTTGGCGGTCAGTGTCGTCATTGAATGCTGCCTCGGTCCATGAGAGACACGAGAGAGCGCTGATTCGTCACAATTGCCGTGTCTCCCCGAATCGGGCGATCCAGAGCCGCTCGGGGTTGAGGCCTCGCTCGCGCCACCGCTCCATGGCGCGGCGTGGCGGCTCGTCCATCGGCTCGTCGGTGAGCCTGAAGGTGCCCCAATGAATGCCGAGCACCAGCGGCATCGGATGGTCCGGATACGGGGTGGAGAGATCCACGCAAGCCTGCACCGCCTCCTCGGGATTCACGTGCACCACGCGCATGAACCACCGCGGATCGTAGGCACCGATCGGCATCATCACGAAATCGAACGGCCCACTCCGCTCGGCGATCTCCCCGAATTCGGGGTGATATGCCGTATCGCCGGCGAAGAAAAGGCGCCGCCCTCCCACCTCGATGGCATAGCCGCACCAGAGCGTCTTGTTGCGGTCGCCCGCTCGCCGTGCGCTGAAATGGCGGGCGGGCGTGGCCATCACGCGTATCCCACGCACCTCGGCGCGCTGCCACCAGTCCAGCTCCACCACGTTCCGTACACCGAACCCACGCAGGTACTTCCCGAGGGCGAGGGGCGCCACCCACGTGGCCTCGGGATGCAGGCGGGCTACCCGCTTCGCCGACGACTTGTCGAGGTGGTCGTAGTGGCTGTGCGTGAGCAGCACGACGTCCAGCGGCGGCAGCGATTCGAGCGCGAGTGCCGGCGGCATCACTCGGCGAGGCCCGATCCACTGCACGGGAAAGGCGCGCTCGCTGAACATCGGATCGGTGAGGATGTTCAACCCACCGATCTGGAGCAGCACCGTCGAGTGTCCGATCCACGTCGCGCTGGCCGCGCCGCGCGCCGCGCGGGGCGAGTGCACCACGGGCGTCGACGACGGAAAGAATCCTCGTGGTGGCGTCGGGGCTCGCCCGGTCCGCCGGCGCTCGCGGGTCCAGCGGAGGACGTCCCCGAAGCCGTGTGGCTCGCTGTCCGGCCACGGGTTGCGAAACCCGCCACCCGGGGCGTGATGCGCCGACGCGGGTGCCGGCTCGTGTCGCTCCGTCAGACGTGCAGCGGCGTCGGCGCCGGCTGGAGCATCAGGTCGTCCACGTAGCAGAACGCCCAATCCTCGCCTGGCTCGAAGCTGCGCATGACGGGATGCTGTGTCGCGTGGAAGTGCTTCGTGGCGTGCTTGCCCTGTGAGCTGTCGCAGCAGCCGACGTGGCCGCACTCGAGGCACAGGCGCAGATGCACCCAGCGCATCCCGGTGGCCAGGCATTCCTCGCAGCCGTTTGGTGTGCGAGCGGTTTCGGTCTTCACATGATCGAGATGCGTGCAGTAGCTCATATCAGGATTCCTGGTGAATGCAGCGCGTCAGGCGCGCCACGCATCGAGGTTCTCCGCCAGGTGATCGCGGCGGCGCATGCCGGCGAGCACCGCGCCCACTCCCGGTAGCGACGCAGCAAAGCGGAGTGCGCGCTGGGCATCCGTGGTGCAGCCTGGAAAGAGATCGCTCATCTCGTCAGGGAGCCCGGACGACAGCCGCCCCTGCATGAGCGGTGCGCTCGCCACCACACCCACGCCGAGTGCGTCGGCCGCGTCGAGCAGCGGAACCAGCTTGCGCCCCAGTGGCTGCGTCGGCTGCCGCGCCGCTTCCGGCATGCCCAGGCTGAGTGGAAGCTGCACGGCGCGAAAATGATGCGCCGTTCCCCCCACATCGCGCGCGAGCGCGACCAGCTCGGCGAGCGTGACGTGCTGCTTGTGCTCCGGCGACACGCGGAAACCCAGCCAGGTGGCACATCCGTAGCCGGCAATCTCCCCCGCCTCCGCGCGCTCCTCGAGCAGCTCGAACGCGGCGCGCATGCGGCGCTTGAACGTGACCGGATCCACGGCCAGCAGTTGTTCTTCGGGGTTGTGCACGTAATAGATGTCGATCGCGTGCAGGCCGAGGTTCGCGCGGCTCTTCGCCAGCTGGTGCGCCAGGAACCGTGGAGCGATGGAGTGGCCGCCGCGCACCAGCTCGTCGCGCTTCAGAATGCCCGGGACGATCAGCTCGCGCTCGATCCACTCGTCGTACTCGGCGCGCGACGCTGGCGGCTGCCCGTCCAGCGCCACGTAGCCGCCCTTCGTGCACACCACCATCTCGTCGCGCCGCACTTCACCGGCGGCGATCGCCTCCACGATGGCGAGACCGACCGCTCGCTCCGAGCGCTGGCAACGATAGTTGATGGCCGTATCGAAGACGTTCACTCCAGCGTGGATCGCGGCGTGAACGGTGCGCACGTAGGCATGATCGTCCTCGTCGGTGCAATCGCCGAGGTACGTCCCCAACCCGAGCGCGCTCGTGGCCAGATTGCGTGGGAGCGTACGATGAAACTCGGGAAGCCGGCCCGTCGTGCGCTCCACGAAGCGGCGCGTGCCCGCAGGCGTTGCCTGGGCCGAATCGCGCGACGGTGTCGGGGCGGAATCGGCGCTCGGGGCGAATGACTCCCCGGGGGGCAGGGAAGGATCGATCGTGCGGCGTGACATGTATAGGGTGAGGGTACGAGTCGCAGCCCGCCGGAGCAAGGGTCGCCATACCCCCCAGTCCGGCACTTCCGTTGCGGTTGTTCTCATGGCTGTTGGCTGGGCGGCGAGCACGACCGTGCACCGCCCAGCTTCGCCTTTCCGATCCATTGCACTCTCCAACCCGGTACTGCTCGTGAACCGCTTCATCGTCCTCGCCATGGCCGGCGTGTCGGCCTGCGCATCGCAGCAACCACAAGTGCTCACTCCCGTGCCGGTGGATACCGCGCGCCATACGGTCACGGCCACCCCCGTCGCCACGCCGGCCGCGGCGCCTGCCTCGATGCTCGGCGCCTCAGTGCGGACCACGAGCGACGATCCGCTCTCGCGCATCGACCGGATGGACTGGCCGGGACCGAACGAATACCGGACCGCCAGCGGGGCGGCCGGCCGCGCCTACTGGCAGCAGCGCGCCGACTATACGATCGCGGCATCGCTCGACACGACCAGCCGGTCGATCGCGGGCACCGTGACGATCCGGTACACCAACAATTCCCCCGATACCCTGCGCTTCGTCTGGCTGCAGCTCGATCAGAACCTCTACCGGCCGGGCAGCAAGGGCTCGATGCTCTTTCCGGCCGATTCTCGCTGGGGCGTCCGTGGATTCGTGGGCGGGTACGACCTGAGCAACGTCCTGGTGGACGGCCGCCCCGCGGAGATCCACGTCGACGACACGATGGGCCGAATCGAGCTCGCGCAGCCCATTCTGCCGAGCGGAGGCAAGGCCACGATCTCGCTGAGCTATCGTTTCGCGATCCCCGACCACGGCTCCGACCGCATGGGACGCGACGGGACGCTGTACGAGATCGCCCAGTGGTATCCTCGCATGGCCGTGTACGACGACATCCGTGGCTGGAACACCGACCCCTATCTCGGGCAAGGTGAGTTCTATCTCGAGTACGGCAACATCGACTATCAGGTGACCGTGCCCGCGGGCTTCACCGTGGCCGGCAGCGGTGTGCTCCAGAATCCGGGCGACGTGCTGAGCGCCACCACGCGCGAACGCCTCGCGCGCGCCCGGACGACGCAGCATCCCACCGTGGTCCGCATCATCGAGGAAGCGGAGGCGCGCGCGACGCCCACCGCCGGCACCAAGACCTGGCGATTCCGTGCCGACAGCGTTCGCGACGTGGCATGGGCGGCGGCTCCCGACTTCCGATGGGATGCCACCTCCTGGAATGGCGTGGTCTGCAACGCCTACTATCAGTTCCCCAAGGCGGGAAAGGCCTGGGAGTCCGGTGCCGAGCAGGCCTGCTGGACGATCCGGAACTACTCGACGCTGTTCTTCAGGTATCCCTACCCGCAGATCACGGGCGTTGCGGGACCGGTGGGTGGGATGGAATACCCGCAGTTCGTGATGGTGCACTACGGCAGCCCCGCCGACGATCCGAAGTCGATCTTCGGGACGCTCGATCACGAGATCGGACACCAGTGGTACCCGATGGTCGTCGGCTCCAACGAGCGGCGATACGCCTGGATGGACGAAGGATTCAACACCTACATCAATGCCTTCGCCAACGAGCGTCGTTACCCCGGCACGAACTCCTTTCCCTTCTACCAGAGCAACTGGAAGAGCGCGGTGGACAACCGGATCGACTCGCCGCTCATGACCCCGCCCGACCGGATTGACGCCCGCGCGCTCGGCGCCATCGGCTACCGCAAGCCGGGTGCGGTGATGCTCGCCTTGCGCGACAACGTGGTGGGCAAGGAGACGTTCGATCGCGCGTTCCGCGAGTACACGCGCCGGTGGGCGTTCAAGCACCCCGCGCCCGGTGACTTCTTCCGCACCATCGAGAATGTGTCGGGCGAGGACCTCGGTTGGTACTGGAACTCCTTCTTCTACGGCACCGATCTGCTCGACATCGGCATCGACAACGTGACGATGCGCCAGCAGGAAGGTCAGAACTATGCGGTCGTCGCTCTGCGACGGAACAGCTCCGTACCGTTCCCGATCAGGCTGCGGCTGCGCTTCTCCGATGCTAGCATTCAGGACGTGTCGCTTCCGGTGGAGATCTGGTCACGCGGCGATCGCTATGAGGCGGTCATCGCGGTGAAGGCGCCGGTCACTGGTGCGCGGTTGTGGCCCGAAGGTGTGGTCCCCGATTGGAATCCCACGAACGATGTGTGGGGCACTCCGCCAGCCACCACGGCCGCGACCGCAGCGTCGACTGCCGGTGGGCTGAGCGGCGACATTGGTGGCCGAGTGCTGCCGTAGCCGCGGTCAGGTGGTCTGGCGGTGTGGCAGTTTCACCGCCTGACCGCCTGACCTGCTAGTTTGTAGGACTACCCGCACTATCGGAGTTTACATGCTCGAGTTTGGCGCGTTGGCCAGTCGGTGGTGGATCCCCGTGCTCTTCATCATCGTCGCGGGTCACATCACCAACGTGTGCGTCACCTTGTTCCTGCATCGTGCGCAAACACATCGCGGCGTGCGGCTGCACGGCATCGCCGCGGTGCCGATGCGGATCTGGCTGTGGCTCACCACCGCGATCGTCACGAAGGAATGGGTGGCCTGCCACCGGAAGCATCATGCGTTCGCCGACCGCGAGGGTGATCCACACAGCCCGGTGATGGAAGGCTTGCGCGAGATCCTGCTCAAGGGGGCGTTTTACTACCGGAAGGCCGTGCGGCAGCCGGGCATGCTGGAGAAGTACGGCAAGGGAACGCCGAACGACTGGCTCGAGCGCCATCTGCTCACGCCGCTCAACTGGACGGGCGTGCTCGTGATGCTCGGCATCGACGTGTACCTGTTCGGGCTCTTCGTCGGACCGCTCGTGTGGGGCGCGCAGATGATCTGGATTCCACTCTGGGCGGCCGGCGTGATCAACGGCATCGGCCACGCGCTGGGCTATCGCAACTTCGAGGTGAAGGACGAGAGCCGGAACATCTCGCCGATCGCCATCTGGCTCGGCGGCGAGGAGCTGCACAACAACCACCACGCCGACCCCAAGAGCGCGAAATTCAAGGCGCGCTGGTTCGAGCTCGACATCGGTTGGGTCTACATCCGCGCCCTGAAGCTCGTGGGATTAGCGAAGATCGAGTACGCACGGAATTACGGCTCGGCCTCCAAGGGGCATGACGAGAATGCCGTGGCGTCTGCCTGAACGGCGTGAGACGGTCTCACCGTCTCACGCCCTTCCAGCGGTGTAGATTTCTCGGTAGTCACCATCTCCGAAGAGGTCCCCAATGCCCGCCACCGTCACCTGTGCGCGCTGCGGCCAGACGCGCGCCGGATATGAGCGCCCCCCTTTTCCCGGCCCCATCGGCGCCCGTGTCGTCAACGAGATCTGCCAGGATTGCTGGGCCCAATGGCTCAAGCAGCAGACCATGCTCATCAACCATTACGGGCTCAACGTGATGGACCCACAGGCACGAAGCTTCCTCACCAAGAACATGGGCGCCTTCCTGTTCAAGCAGGGCGGCGAGGAGGACGTCGACACCAGTAAACAGGGAACGATCGCATGGTAGCACGCTCAGCTGGTCGCACCCTTTGGCTATGCCTCGCGGCAGCGCTCGCCGCGTGCACATCCGTCGCCTCAGCACCAGTGGTGTCGGTGCCGGCGCCCGCGCCGACGACGGCCGTGGTCTCGCGTCGTCCGGCAACGGATACGGTGTGGGCCGACTCGGTGCTCGCTACTCTGTCGCTGCGCGACAAGGCGGCTCAGATGGTCTGGCCCTGGATGCTCGGCGACTACACCGCGTCCGACGATGCCAACTTCCGCCGCATCGAGCGGCTCATGCGCGAGCAGCATCTGGGTGGAATGATCATCTCGGTGGGCTCGCCAACGGAGATCGCCGCCAAGCTCAACGCGCTGCAGGGCGCGAGCCCCTTGCCGTTGCTGGTCGG
>JBJMNM010000481.1:0-4746 GCA_045804305.1 Gemmatimonadaceae bacterium
AGTGGCGAGCGGCGTGGGCACGGCCGTGCTCCAGCTCGCGCGCCTGAGCGGCGCGATCGTCATCGGGACGTCGCGCTCGCCGGACAAGCTCGCGCGGGCGCGGGAGCTCGGGCTGGAGCACGCGATCGATGCGACAGCCGGCGATTGGGCGCCCGCGGTGGAGGCAGCGATTGGACAGAATGCCGTCCAGGCCGTCGTCGATCTCGTGGGCGGCCACTATCTGCGCGGCAACCTGCGCGTGCTCGCCCCGCGCGGCCGGCTCGCCATCGTCGGCCTGACTGGCGGACGGAGCACGGAGCTGGACATGGGTATGGTGCTCGGCAAGCGCCTGCACATCGTGGGCACGGTGCTGCGCTCGCGGCCGATCGAAGAGAAGATCGCGCTCGCGCGCGAGTTCGCCGCGCGAGTCATTCACTTCTTCGAGTCGGGGCGACTGGTCCCGGTGGTCGAGCGTGTCTTCGCCTTCGGCGAGATCGGCGCGGCGCACGCGCTGCTCGAGTCGAACAACACCTTCGGCAAGGTGGTGCTCACGTGGGATTGAATCGAATGAATGCGCGGTGACGAGGGGAGCGCTCCGGCCGTCAGGTGAATGGACTCCACTAATCGCCTTTTCCGACCGTCATCTCCGTGCCGATTCAGGACCAGCTCGGGCTCGCCCGCCGAGCCCTGCACCTCTTCGTCCGACCCAACTCGCGACGCGTCGCCCTGACCTTCGGGCTCTCCCTCGCCGTCGCCGCCGCCGCCGCCAGCGAGCCCCTCCTCCTCAAGCAGGTCGTCGACCGATTGGCGGACGTGGGGCCGCACGCGGGCGACGAGACCCTCCACGCCATCGTCGTCGGCGTCGCCCTGTTCGCCCTCGTGCTCACCTGTCGCATCCTCGGCGCCGCGTGGGTCACGACCTCCACGTGGGCGGTGCGCCTCAATCTCGAGTATCAGCTGCGCTCGCGCGTCGCGGCCAAGATGAGCGTCCTGTCGTCGCGCACGCAGGACGAGATCGGCACGGGCGGGCTGCGCTACGCGATCGACTCCAGCTCGCCGCAGACCGCGAGCGCGTTCACCGACGTCGCGTTCAAGCTCGTGCCCACGCTCGTGTACGTGACGCTGGCGGCGTGGGGCATGGCGCGCCTCGACGGCGGCATCACCACGGCCGTGCTCTGCCTCCTGCCGGTGCCCGCGCTGGTCGCCTCCTTTGCGGCTCGCCAGCAGCGCCGGCGCGAGCGCATGCAGCACGCCTTCTGGAAGCGGCTCTGGTCGGGGTACACCGAGCGGCTGCACGGGATGGGAACCGTGCGCGCCTTCGCCCGTGAGCGCGACGAGGAGCACCGACTCATGCGCCGCATCCGGTGGGCGTTCGCCAGCATCCAGCGCGGCGTGCATGTGGACGCGCGCACCACGGTGGCCGCCGGCATCGCCGAGCTCGCGGCCCGCGTGGTGGTGCTGTGCCTCGGCGGATTCCTCGTGGTGCGCGGCGAGCTGACCGTTGGATCGCTGCTCGCCTTCCTCGGTTACGTGGGCGGCGTGTTCGCGCCGGTACAGCAGATCGTCGACCTCTATCCCACGCTGCGCAAGGCGGGTGTCGCGCTGGCGTCGGTGTTCCAGGTGCTGGACGCCGACGAGGAATCGCCCGACGTACCGGGCGCCGTGGCATGCCCGCCGATCAGGGGCGCGATCCGGTTCGAGCAGGTGAGCTTCGAGTACCTGAGCGGCCACAAGACCCTCGATACCTTCGACGTCAGCGTCGCGGCGGGGGAGACCATCGCCCTCGTCGGACCGTCGGGGAGCGGCAAGTCCACGATCCTCCAGCTCCTTCAGCGCATCCACAACCCCACGTCGGGGCGGATCCTCATCGACGGCCAGGACCTTCGCACCCTTCAGATCGCGTCGGTGCGCCGCCAGTACGGGTCCGTGCCGCAGGATGTGGTGCTGTTCAACGACTCCGTGGCGGCGAACATCTCATATGGGCGGCCGACCGCGACGCGCGAGGAGGTGATCGCCGCGGCCCAGGCGGCGAACGCGCACGAGTTCATCATGAACCTCGCGAAGGGCTACGACACCCGCGTCGGCGAAGGTGGTCGCTCGCTGTCGGGTGGTCAGCGCCAGCGCGTGGCGATTGCGCGTGCGTTCCTCGTGGATCCGGCCGTGCTGCTGCTCGACGAAGCGACGGCGGCGCTCGATACCGAGTCGGAGCAGGCGGTGCAGGAAGCGCTGCGCTCGCTGCGGCGCGGGCGCACGACGTTCATCGTGGCGCATCGGCTCAACACGGTGCGCGACGCCGACCGGATCCTCGTGATCGGCGACGGACGCGTGATCGGATGTGGCACACATGACGTGCTGCTGGGCAGCTGCCCTACGTACGCCGCGCTGGTGGGTCACCATCGCGATCCGGAGACGCCGGACGATCGGACGCAGCGGGTCGCGTAGCGGTCAGCCGCCACCGGGCGTATTCAGCGCCACGGCAGAGTCGTCTCCGCCGTCCACCGGCCGGAGCGACCCATTCAGATCGCTGGGCGACCACACCAGCGACCAGCGCCAATCGGGCATCGTGTCGGCTTCCAGCGTCGCGTCCAGGCTGCGGACGCCGTCGCCCACGTCGTTCCACTTGCCGTGCAGCACGACCGTGACCGGCCGGCCCGCGACGCGCAAGATGCCGCTTCCCTTCACGCTGTCGCCCGAGGCGGGGCGAAGGTCGAGCGCCACTCGCGTGCGGCCGTCAGCCGACTCTCCGTCCAGTCGCTCTCGTGGGGGTACGCAGGCAGCAAGGGAGAGGGCGAGCGGCAGGGCGAGGAGCGGGGCGCGGCGCATGAGAAAAACGGCGTTCGGAGGTCGGTGGGGAATGGCGCGAGCGGTGACGGCAAGTAGAGACGACACGTCCGCCCGTCCGTCACCAGCTCGCTCGCCCGGCTGCTCACCAGGCTGCTCACCACCTCACCACGGCACCTGCGGCGACGCGTAATAATTCACGCCGAGCAGGCGCCAGCGTGGTGCGTGCGTCGCGAGGCGATCGCGGAAGCTCTCCCAGCCCCGGACAGCCTGTGCGCTCCACCCCACCTCGGCAATGGCCGGCAGGCGAGGCATCACGAGGTACTCCGCGGCCGAGATGTTCCTCACGGTCTCGCTCCAGAGCGGCGCCTCCACGCCCACGATCTGGTTCTCCGGCACTCCGGCGAGAAAGGCGGTCGGCTCCCAGTCGTATGCGTCCCGCACCTCGATCAGGCCGGCCCAGCGCAGGCCGAGCTCGGTCGTCGCCGTGTACTTCATGTCCAGGTACGTCTTGCTGGCGGGGGACATCAGAATCTTGGAGCCATACTGGAGCGCGGCACGGACGGAATCGCTCTTCCACTGCTGCGCGATGGTGGTCGGGCTCAGCCGCGCCTTGGAGATCTCCTCCCAGCCGACCAGCTGCTTCCCGCGCTTGGTCACGATGTCCTGGACGCGCTCGACAAAGTGCGTGTACTGGTCGCGGGTGAGCACCATCACCTCGTCGCCGCCCATGTGGAAGTACGCGCCGGGTGTGAGCGCCGAGATCTCGCGCACCACGTCGTCGATCAGAGCGTAGGTCTCCTCCTTGTCCACGCAGAAGGTGCTCCACCCCACCTCGGTCCCGGTGTATATCCCCGGCGGTCGCGAGCTGCAGCTCACCTCGGGGTACGCCGCCAGCGCGGCGTTGGTGTGGCCCGGCATGTCGATCTCGGGCACGACCGTGATGTAGCGCTCCAGTGCATAGCGCACGATGTCGGTGTAGTCCTGCTGGGTATAGAAGCCACCCGGACCAGCCCCCACCTGCGACACGCTGCCGATCTCCGTGAGCTTCGGGCGCGAGGTGATGGCGATGCGCCATCCCTGGTCGTCGGCCAGGTGCAGGTGCAGCACGTTCATCTTGTACAGCGCGAGCATGTCGATGTATTGCTTCACCTCGCGAACGGTGAAGAAGTGCCGCGCGACGTCCAGCATCGCGCCGCGCCAGGCGAAGCGGGGCTGGTCGGTGATCGTGACGGCTGGGATGGTCCATCCCGGTCCGCGCACCGCCATGTGCGACTCTGCCTCGAACGGCAGCAGTTGCCGCACCGTCTGGACACCGCGGAACAGTCCCGCCGGATTGGCGGCCGTCAGTTGCACGGCCTCGCTCGTCACCGAGAGCTCGTAACCTTCCGCACCGAGCTGCGCGCGGGCTGGTGCGAGCGTCAACTGAATGTTGCGCGTCGCGACGATGCCCGCCGTTGCGGATACGGGCAGCGGATAGCCGGTCGACGGGCGGAGCACCGCGGCCAGCGCCTCGCCGACGCGCAATGCGTCCGGGCCGCCCTCGGCGATGATCATCGTCTCCTTCGCGATCACGAACGGCGCGCCATTGCCGAGGGTCATCGACGCTGGAGCCGGGATGACGCGCGGCACCACGGCGGCGGGCTGTGGAGCGGTGACGGGACGTTGGCACGCTCCGGCGAACAGCAGGATCGTGCCCAATGCCCGCGCCGCCCGCAGTCTGCTCTCTCTGTGATGCATTCGTGCTCTCCTGTCGGTCGGAGTTCGCAATCGTTCTGGACGCCCCGGGTGAGGCGGCGAATATACGCCTTCCGCACGCCGTGGACATCCCATGCGATGAAGCGGGGATGGCGTAGTCCTGTCTTTTCAACCTCCGTCAACGAGCGCGCGCCTGATGCGCGCGACGAGCTCCGGCACCGGAAGCTCGGCATCCAGGCAGAGCGCGTCGTGCGGCGGCTCGAGGGTGGCGATCTGGCTCGCCACGAG
>JBJMNM010000482.1:0-3632 GCA_045804305.1 Gemmatimonadaceae bacterium
CACCGATGCAACCTCGTTGGCGACGCGCACCACCTCGATGCGGCCCCTGACGACGACGAAGAAGTGCACGTTCGGCACGCCGGCTTCGACCAGGACCTCGCCGCGCGTGATGGACCGGTGCCGGCCATGCGATGCGATCCGGTCGATCTGCGCCGAAGTCAGGATCGGGAACCTCGCGTCGTGCCGCGTATCCGGTGCAGCGGGCGCATCGGAGACGGTGGTCGCGGCGGTCATGTCTCGTCCGGCAGCGTTTCCCAGGTGGACGAGCCGCTCAGGTTGCGATTCTCCTTCGTGTCACCGAGCAGGTCCGCGCCTTCCGCGGCCTCGCGGGAGAGCTCCTTCTCCAGCGCGTCCTCGCTGTCCCCTTTGGGCGCAGCGACCTCCGGGCGGTTCTTCGGTGCGAGCTTGTCGTCGTTTGCGTCGGGCGTGGGCGTCATCTGTCGCTCCTTGAGTGGCGGTATCCCTCAATTGTAATACGGATGAGCGCGGATTCCTGAAAGTGCGGGCCGGGGTGGTGGTCGAGGCCGGTGTCGCCCAGCACCCGCGCGACGCGGAGGACGTTCGTGAGGTGGGTTGTGATCGGCATTGGAAAAGAATGCACTGAAAGAGCGGAAGAGGCAGGAAACGGCAGGAAACGGCGGATCTCCCCGTGTGGTGGCCAGTCTCCGCGCACACAGGCCAGCTCTGCAACACCAAAAGCAAGTGCTTTGGAATCGACGGGACGCTGCCTGGTGCCGGTACTTCACGCGGCGTGCTTGATCCGCAGTTTCCTGCCTTTTCCGCCCTTTCCGTGCATTCTTTTTTGATGCTGAGCGCGGCACACCGGTACCGTATCACGCCAGTTGCAGTCGCGGATTGAGAGAGAGTGTGGAAGCATGCCCATCCGCATTGAGGCTCGCGGAACTGATGAAAGAGGAGGCGCTGACACGGCAGGTGATCGGCTGCTTCTTCACGGCATACAACGAGCTAACTTTCGGCCTCCCTGAAAGCGTCCATTCTGCTGCGCTCCAGGTTCTCTTTCGCGACATCGGTCTCGACGCGCGGCGGGAGCATGGTGTCGACGTGATGTTCCGCAATACGAGAGTCGGGACCTTCCGGGTCGACTACCTCATCGAGGACACTCTCATCCTCGAGATCAAGGCTGGCCATCAGCTCCCCACGGGCTCGAAGGCGCAGCTCCTCAACTACCTGCGTATCTCCAGAAAGGAGGTTGGGCTGCTGCTGTTTTTCGGTCCCTCACCAGAGGTCGAGCGCGTGGTGCTTGGTTGATCCGCCGTGCGGGTCCTTCGCTTCGCTCAGAACGACACTTACCCTTCACTGTTCACTGCGCTCCGCCCCGTTCACTCAGGAGGCATCCGTGCTGCTCATCCGCGAAGTCATGTACTGCAAGCCGGGCAAGGTCCGGCCGATGGTGGAGAAGTTCACCGCGATGTCCAAGCTCATGGAGAAGGCAGGTCAAGGAAAGATGCGCATCATGACCGACTTCTGCGCCGAGCGGTACTGGACGATCGTCTCCGAGTTCGAGGTGGAGAACATGCAGGCGTTCGAGGAGATGATGCAGGGGCCGCCGAAGGGCGCGGCCGCCGACGTCATGAAGGAGATGGAGCGCATCATGACCGGATACCACGACCTGGTCGAGTACGGCCGGCGGGAGATCTACAAGATCGAGGGATGAGATTTCTCGTAGTCTCCGCGCGTTCCGTGCATCCTGTCCTCTGTCGCTCTACGCCGACGCGGCCGCGAGACCGCGCGCCGATGGCGACGCCGTCATCCCCGCCATCGCTTCACGGCGGCGCCACGTCCAGTAGCTCACGAGCACGAGGGCGAGCGAGAGGATCGGGATGAGCAGCGTCCAGTTCACCAGCCCCGCGGCCACGAACGACGCAACCGCGCCGCCCACGTCGAAGGTGAAGCCGGCGTACGCCCATTCGCGCAGGGTGCGCGGCACCGGCAGAAGGATGGCGGCCACGCCAAGCAGCTTGGCGATCCCGAGAATCGTGTTGAGGTAGTCGGGATAGCCGAGGGCCCGCATGATCTGCAGGGATCCCTCGGTGTGCAGCACTTCGGAGATCCCGCCCTGAATCATCATGAGCGCCACGAGGGCGGTGGTGATCCAGTACGTGACGTTCGTCGCCTTCGAGCTTCTGGGGGCAGGCGGGGGAGTGGCAGTCATCTTGATCCTCCGGGTGAGTGTGGCCTTCACAGTCGATACGAAATCCGGCGCGCGACCGCTAGGGTTCCTTGTCCAGCATCTGACCGAGCTTGTCGAGCAGCTCGCGCGTGCCCTCCTCGCGCTGCGCCCTCCGTCGGTGCTATGGTAGCGGTCCCGAACACACAGGAAGGATGACATGTCCACCACGAGCTCAGCACCAGCAAACGCAGCGACGATCGGCAACTATCTCGTGAAGCTCTGCCGCGAGGGCCGCAACGGCGACGCGATCGCGCGACTCTACGCGCCGGACATCGTCAGCATCGAATCCATGGGAAACGAGGAGATGCCGGCGGAGTCGAGAGGAATCGACGCCGTGCGCAGGAAGCACGACTGGTGGACCGCCAACATGGAGGTCCATTCGGCCGACGTGAGAGGACCGTTCGTCGGTGACAACGACGAGTTCGCGGTCTACTTCGAGTACGACACCACGTTCAAGCCCGCCGGCACGCGGAGCTCGATGCGGGAGATGGCGCTCTACGCCGTGCAGAACGGCCAGATCGTGCGGGAGGAATTCTTCTACAAGACGAGCTGACGTCGTCTCAGGCCCGACTGGTTGCGGCTCGCGTCGTCCACCGCAGCGCGGCGGGCCGGTCGAGAAAGTCGGAATAGCGTGCTCGAGGTGCGTCGAACGACGTCTTCTCCGCCGCGGAGAGTCGGCCGAACGGCGAGGCCTCGAGCACCAGTGCCTTCCCGCGCGTCGATCGCTTCCACGTGCCGCGCACCCGCGCATCCAGCACGAGCGTGGAAACGAACACGCCGTTCGAGCCGGGCCCGACCTGCGCCGCATGCCGCGACGCCACCATCGCGCTGCGATCCTTGTAGCCGAGCATCAGCTCGTCGAAGCCGGGCAGCAGGTGCGCGCCCGACGCGGACGGGCGGGTCGCGTGGGTTGCGCGTGACGCGTTCGACATCCACATCTCGCCGTCGTCGGTCGTGACGCGCTCGAGCGCGGGCTGCGCCAGGTGCAGGCCGATCTTCGCGTCGGCCACGGTGAGCCCGGTCCACCACACGAAATCCCGCAGCGTCGCCGGTCCATGGCTGCGATAGAACCGCTCGGCCAACGTGCGGAGCGCGTCGTCGCGATCGAGCTGCCGAGAGGTGGGGATCCATTCATCGAACAGCGCGAAGGTGGGCTCCTTCTCCGCGTGCGGCCCCTGGCAGATCATCCGCTCCATCGCGAGGTGCCGGATGATGTGGATGCCACGCAGGCTGGTGGTCGACACGCCGCCGGCTTGCAGCGCGGCGTAGAGCGCGCCGCGCGCGAGGACGGGCTCGCGCCTCAGCGCCTGGCCGATGAGCAGGCGGGTGCGCTGGAAGGCGGCGGCATCCAGCTCGAGCTGGCGGTGCAGTGCCGCCACGCTTCTGACGATCCTCGGCGTCAGCAGCTCGAGCATCCAGCGTGCATCCGGCGCGGGAACGA
>JBJMNM010000483.1:0-4461 GCA_045804305.1 Gemmatimonadaceae bacterium
CCTCAAGGCCGACGACATCCGCACCGGCTTCGCGTCGTTCGAGGGGGTGAAGCGGCGCCAGGAGATCCGTGGCAGCGAGAACGGCGTGCTCGTGATCGACGACTTCGCGCATCATCCGACGGCGGTGCGCGAGACGATCGTCGCGATCCGCCAGCGCTATCCGGCTCGGCGGCTGTGGGCCGTGTTCGAGCCACGCGCGAACACCAGCCGGCGCAACATCCACCAGCACGAGTACGAGACCGCGTTCGAGGGCGCATCGCTCGCCTCCATCCGCGTGCCCGAGCCGCACGACAAGGTGCCGCTCGCCGAACAGCTCGACATCGGCAAGGTCGTCGACGCCCTGCGTGCGCGCGGCATCGATGCCAACGCATCGCACGAGGTCGATGAGCTCGTGGAGCATGTCGTCGATCGCTCGCAGCCCGGCGACGTCGTCCTCGTGATGAGCAACGGAAGCTTCGGCGGGTTCATCCCGTCACTACTCGAAGGGCTGAGGGCCAGGTCCGACTGAACACGTCACCCGACCAGTGGAGTGAGCATGAATCAGCTTCGTTCCGGCGCGAATCGTCGCGCACTCATCGTCCCGATCGCGCTCGCCCTCGCCGTCTCACTCACCGCTCCGCTCTCCGCCCAGGGGACGACTGCCGCACGGCGCGCCCCGGTGACGGTGCACTGGCTCGGCCACGCCGCGTTCGAGGTGATCTCGGCGGGCGGGACGCGTATCCTCATCGATCCCTTCCTCACCGGCAATCCGACCACACCGGACTCGCTCAAGCAGCTCGCGCGGTACAACGGCGCGACCAAGCCGGCGGCGATCCTCGTGACGCACTCCCACTTCGATCACACACAGGACGTGAAGGCGATCGCGACCGCCGGCGGCATGCCCGTCGTGGGCCCCTATGAGTGGGTCGCGACGCTTGGATTGCCGGAGGCGCAGAACCGTGGCGGCAGTCCCGGCGGCACGATGAAGTTCGGCGACGTGACTGTGCACCTCGTTCCGGCGGTGCACTCGAGCGACCCCGGTGGTCGTCCACTCGGCTTCGTCCTCGAGTTCGCCGACGGACGCACGCTGTATCACACGGGCGATACGTGGGTGTTCGGCGACATGGCGCTCATCGAGGAGCTCTACCACCCCGACATCCTCCTGTTCGGCGTCGGTGGTGGCCCCTACACGCAGGACCCCAAGACGGCGGCGTTCGCGATCCGAAAGTACTTCCATCCGACCACGATCGTGCCGATGCACTACGGGACCTTCCCCGGACTCGCGACGGATTCGCAGGTCCGCGCCGCGTTCTCCGATGATCAGCGTGTCGTGGTGATGACGCCGGGTCAGTCGCGCACGTTCTGACTACTTCGCGCGCTTCTTCTGCGTGGCTTCGTCGTCCCAGAGACGGAACCCGCCGCGGAACGCGTTCGCGTTGCTACCGCGCCGAGTGTTGGGGGGCAGCTCGTCCATGAACCGCACGTTGCCGCCCCCCAGGACGGTGTAGTCGGCGTTGGTCGCCGCGGCGAGCAGCTCGACGATCGTGTGCACGTTCCGCCGCCACTTGCGCTTACCCGTGCGCTTCAGGCCCGCCTCGCCGATCGTCTCTTCGTAACTCTTCCCGTTGGAGAACGGCAGGTGGGCCAGCTCGAGGGGGACGACGACGCTGTTGGCCACGAGCGTCGTGCCGAGTCCGGTGCCGAGACCGAGGAAGAGCATCGTGCGGCCGGCATAGCTGCCCAACGCCTGCATGGCTGCATCGTTGATCATCCGTACCGGCATGCCGAACGCGCGCTGATAGTTGAACCGCACCCACCCGTCACCGAGGTTCACGGGCTCCTTCGCGGGCCGGTTGCGGGCGACGGGGCCCGGATAGCCGATGGAGACGGCATCGAACGACCAGCCCTCCGTCGCTTCGAGTACCTCCTCGACCATGCGGGCAGCAGTGAGACTTGGCCCCGATGGGACCTTGACCGGGGCGCGGCGGCCGGTGGCGAGCAGCTTGACGTGCGACCCGCCGATGTCGATGACGAGAATTTTCACGTCAGGAAGAATCACCGCTCCCGTGCCGCGACGCAATCGGTCGGCATCGGAACGGTTTGCGCCGCGCGTGCGCGCGGCGCAGGTTGTACACATGCGTCCACATTTCCTCGCGTTCCGCCGCGTGCTACCGGGAGGGATGATCGTGCTCGTGTCCCTCGCCGTCGCCGACGACGGGCAGGTGCGGGGGATTCTCCAGGTGGAACGGCGGCGCGACCCGTCGCGTCAGCTCTTCGGCACCGCACCGCTCATCGCCGAGGCGACGGGTCCGACGCAACAGGACGTGCTCCGACAGCTTCGAGAGCTGGCCGAGAACGACGCCGAGGTGGCGGCGCGCATGTCCGAGTGGGAAGCGACACACCCGTCGCCACCTCGAGGCCGCGCCGCGGAATGACACGACGGGCAGGGTTCTGGGGCAGGAAAGCGGCATCCATCTCGTTCGGCGACCTGCGGCGCGTCACGCCGGTGAGCCGCGAGTTCGGCTTCGATCGCGGCGACCCGGTGGACCGCCGCTACATCGAGGGGTTCCTCGCGCGCCACGCGGCCGACGTTCACGGTCGAGTCCTCGAGGTGAAGGACGCCGCGTACACGCGCCGCTTCGGCGGGGAGCGTGTCGAGATCAGCGACGTCCTCGACGTGGATCCGGCGAACCGCGACGCGACGCTGATCGACGACCTCACGACGGGCACGCGGCTGCCGTCCGACGCGTTCGACTGTGTCGTGCTCACGCAGACGCTGCATCTGATCTTCGACGTGCACGCCGCAGCACGGACGCTGCACCGCGTCCTCAAGCCCGGCGGCGTGCTGCTGCTCACCGTGCCCGGCATCACGCAGATCCCGCGGTCAGAGTCGTCGTACTGGTACTGGTCGTTCTCCTCACTCGCGGCAGAGCGCCTCTTTCGCGACGCTTTCGTGGACGGCGCGGTCGACGTGTCGTCTCACGGCAACGTGCTGGCCGCCACCGCGTTCCTCTACGGCCTGGCCGGGCACGAGCTACGCGACGACGAGCTCGACGCGAACGATCCGGACTATCCCGTGACGATCACCGTGCGGGCTGTGAAGGCTGTTCTCGCGCCGTGAGCGTGTGGTGGCGGAAGCGCGCTGCGCCCGTGATCCTCATGTACCATCGAGTCGCCGTCGAGCGATCCGATCCGTGGGGCCTGTGCGTCTCGCCAATGCACTTCGAGGAGCACCTCGACGTGCTGCGCCGGCACCGGAACGTCCTGACCCTGGCGGAGCTGCACCGGCGCGTGCTCGCCGGCGACGTCGCACCGGGCACCGTCGCCGTCACTTTCGACGACGGTTACGTCGACAACCTGCTCGCGGCCGAGCCGCTGCTGCGCCAGTACGACGTGCCGGCGACGGTGTTCATCGCCTCGGGCTACACGGATCGCGGGGTCGAGTTCTGGTGGGACGAGCTGGAGCGCATCATCCTCGCGCCCGGCAGTCTTCCGGCGCGCATGACGATCACGCTGCCGAAGGGGCCGCATACGCTGGACCTCGGTGAGTCGGCCCACTACTCTCCCGAGGCGGCCGCGCATCACGCGCACTGGCGGGCGTATCGGTCCGATCCTCCTACCGCGCGACACGCTGCCTTTCTCGCCACCTGGGAACAGCTCGTGACACTGCACGACGCCGAGCAGTGGAGCGCGTTGCGATCGCTCCTCGACGCCGCGGGATGCGCGCCCGACATGCGTCCGTCGTATCGCCCCATGACCGCCGGCGAGATCGGGACGCTCGCGCGCGGCGAGGTGATGGAGATCGGCGCACACACCCTCACCCACCCCGCGCTCCCTGCTCTCACGCCGCTCGAGCAGGAGCGCGAGATCCGTGACGGCGCGGCCGCGCTGGCGGCGATCCTCGGCCACGCGGTGCGCGGGTTCTCCTATCCGCACGGGCGGTACACCGAGGACACCGTGCGCATCGTGCGCGACGCCGGATTCGCGTACGCCTGCGCGGGAGTGCCGAGCAAGTCCGCGGCGCTGGATCCCTTCACCCTCGGCCGGATCGGCGTCCCGGACTGCGATGGCGACCGCCTGCTCGCGATGCTGACGGAGCGCTCGCGTGTCCGTTGAGCTGCCGGTGACGGTCATCGAGCCGTCGAAGGGATGGGTCTCGCTGCGTCTCGCCTCACTGTGGCGCGCCCGCGAGCTGCTCTACTTCCTCATCTGGCGCGACGTGAAGGTGCGGTACAAGCAGACCCTCCTCGGCGCGGCGTGGGCGATCCTGCAACCGCTGCTCACGATGGTGGTGTTCAGCATCTTCTTCGGGAAGCTCGCGCGCATGCCCTCGGACGGCGTGCCCTACCCGCTGTTCGCGTACGTCGCGCTCGTGCCCTGGACGTTCTTCGCGAACGGGCTCACCCTCTCGTCCAGCAGCCTGATCACCAACCAGGGACTGCTGCGCATGGTGTATTTCCCCCGGCTCGAGATCGGAAGAGC
>JBJMNM010000484.1:0-3950 GCA_045804305.1 Gemmatimonadaceae bacterium
ATGCTGTCGCGCGATCCGAGGCCGACGTTGAGCGAGCCGGCACGCAGCGCATGCTCGCGCGCCTGGGAGTCGGCCCCGAACCGCAGCCAGGCATACGTCAGTCCGAGGTGCGAGTGGGCGAGCGCGAAGTTGCTGTCGAGCGCGATCGCCCTGGCGTACGCGGCGCGAGCCGAATCCCACTCGGTGCGACGGAGGTACTGCTCACCTCTCAGGAACGCCCGAATCGCCGGAAGGGAGGCCGAGCCCACGGATGCACGCCGGACCGCGCCGACCGGTTGGACCTCGCCGATGTCGCGGAGTAGCGCCCGGGTGAGCGCATCCGCGATGCGGTCCATCCGGTCGGCGGCATCACGCAGCTCGATCGGCTCGGCGCGATGGCGCGTCACGACGTCCACGAGCCACGCCGTCACGCGTGCCGAGTCGTGCCCCGCCTCGAGCACGTGACCGAGCACGACGAAGCGCGCGCCCGTGCGCTTCCCGAATGCGACGGCCGACTCGACGTCCGCGTGGCCGTCCCAGCGGCGCATCACGACGGACGGAGGAACGGTGCGGAGCGGACCTGCGCCGTCCAGATTCGACGACAGGAGATCGACGAATCCCTCGCGCCAGAGCGTGTTCTCACTCTGCATGACGTCGAACGGCGCGATCGCGACGCGATCATCGTCGACGGCGGGTCTCGAACCCCGGTGCCAGAGGAGACCCGCGGCGGCGATCGCGGCGGCGACGAGGGCGAGACCGCCGAGCAGTCTTCGATCGAATCGCCGTGTCGGCTGCGTGAGCGCGGCTTCGAGACCGTCGCGGAGCTCGGTGGCGCTGGCGAGGCGTGCGTCCGGCTCGGGTGCCAACGCCCGCTCGACCAGATCGCTCAACTCGCGGGGGACCTCCGGGCGCAGCCCGGCGAGCGACCGCGGTGTCCGATGCTTCCACGACTGCGATGCCGGGCCGTCGGAGGTGACTTCATCGGGGAATCGTCCCGTGAGCACTTCGAAGATGACGACGCCGAGCGAGTAGACGTCGGCGCGTCCATCGACGTCGGACGAAGCGACGAACTGCTCGGGCGCCATGTACTGGGTCGTGCCGACGAAGTGGCCCGCGCCGGTGATGTCGATCGCCTCTTCCACCGCCTGGGCGACGCCGAAGTCGACGAGCACTGCGTGCTCGCCGGCGATCATGATGTTGGACGGCTTGACGTCCCGATGCACGACCCCGCGCGCGTGCGCGTACGCCAGCGCGTCCGCGATCTCGGCGAGGAGGCGGTAGCTGTCCGCCACCGGAAGCGCGCCCTCACGGGTCATCCGCTGCTGCAGTGACTCGCCCTCCACGAAGGGCATCGTGTAGTAGAGCAGCGACTCGCCGGCGCCGGCGCTGAGGATCGGAATGATGTGCGGATGCTGGAAGTGCGCGGCGACCGCGATCTCACGCTGAAATCGCGCGGCGTTCACCTCTCCCGCGAGCTCGGGCGGCAACACCTTCACGACGACCGAACGGTGCAGCGACAGGTCCGTCGCGAGGAACAGTCGGCTCATCCCGCCGCCGGGAATCTCTCGCTCCACGCGATATCCGTCGCCAAGCAGCGACTGAATTCGGTCCCAAAGATCGGAGCGTTCCGAGGGCGGCATCACAACCGGTCGGAGTAAGGGCGGGCGGGTGCACCATCATAGGAGCCCGCTCTCATGGGCGCTAGGATGGCCGCGCACAGTTGTGACGGACCGTTTCGTCAGGGGGTTCGGCTGATCGTCGACCGACATCTACCGACCATTAGGGGCGTCCACATCATGCACCGAGCTCGCACGCCAGTGCACGTCATCGCCGCGTGGCTTCTCGCAAGCGCGCTCGCGATGAGTTGCCGTGAGCCGACCGCGCCGCTGGGCGAGCTCGCCGTCACGGGCGCTGCGGCCATCGTGATTGCAACCCGGGCGCCCTACGGATTCACCGTCGACGTGACGCTCAGGAACCCTAGCCCGACAACGCTTCGCCTGGGCTACGACGGACCGACAGCCGAGCGAGAGACCGCAACCGATCAGTGGGAGCCCGTGCCGGCGCCCTACTCCGACCTCATGACGAGACCCGACGTCGACCTGCCGCCCATGTCCGAGCTCTCGGCTCACGCGGCGATCAGTCTACCGCCCGGACTGTTTCCATCGGGAGGCAAGCTCGCCGGCCGATATCGCCTCGTGTACGGGTACTGGACCGTCGGGGTCTTCGGAGAGCTGCAACTGGCTCGGTCAGCGCCGTTCGAGGTGGTCGAGCCCTGAAGCGCGGCCTGGGGTCAGGCGGCGAGCTGTCGTCCGCACCCCGCGCAGAAGGACGCCCCCGCCTCCTCGACGACGCGCCCACACCCCGCGCACTTCTCGTCGAGGTATGCGCCGCAGTTCGAGCAATACACGGCGTCCGGCTCCGTGCGCGGTCCGCATCGCGTGCAGCTCTTCAGCCGCGCGCGATACGCCAGCACCGTTGCCTCGACGAGATCTTCGGGCGACTCGCCCGCATCAACGCCGCCGCGCGCGCGCATCGCCGACAACGCACGCGCGGTGTACCGAGACTTGAGCTCCCCGTAGTCGCTGTCGGACAGCTTCCCCGTCGCGCGATCGAACTCGATCTCGCGCAGCGCGACGACCGCGTCCTCGTCGGCCGGCGGCGCGAGCAGGGGAAGACCGAGCGGCCGACGCGCCGAAGTCGCCGCGTCGGCGAACAGCAACGGATAGAGCACGTACGCTACGACGACCACCGCGAGCAGAGAGCCGACGACGAGTGGGAGCATCAGTCGTCGTGGCGGATCGCCGCGTCGAGCTTCGACAGCTCGTCGGCGGTGCCCAACGGCGGGACCACGACACCGTCTACCGGCACCTCGGCAGGAGCGCCGCCTCGCTGCATTCCACGGAGCACGACGGCGACAGCGGCTGCGCCGGCCGCGAGCGCACCAAAGGGCACGAGGTACCCCGCCCAGTTGAATCCTTCCTTCTTCGGTGCCATCAGCGCGCGCTCGCCGTACGTGCCGACGAACGAGTCGAGGATCTCCTGCGCCGAGTAGCCGCCCTCGACGAGGGCCATCACGTCGCGGTGCATCGCGGGCGATACCTCGCACGAGAAGTCGGTGGTGCGGCAGGTGTAGACGTCGAGCGTGCAGCCGCACTGACAGCGGATCTGGTGCTCGAGCGCGTCACGCTCATCGGCGTTCATCGAGGGACGAGCGCCCCGCTTCGGCGGACGCGTCACGGTCCGCGCCGCGCCCTGATTCATGTCGAACAGGTTCGACGTGCCCTGTGCTCCGCCAGTGCTGTCGCCCTGCGTCGCCTGCTGCGCCTCGAGCTCGCGTGTGCCGAGCATCCCGGCGCCAGCCAGCGCGAACGAGCGGAAGATGAAGTCGCGCCGCTGCATCACGTCGTCGCCGCCAACTCGCGCTTCGGTTCCAGCGTCGCCACGTAGCCACTCGGCGCGCGACGACGTTCAGCCTGCGGCCACATCACGATGAGGCCACCGATCGCCATGATCATCCCGCCGATCCAGACCCACACGACCAGTGGATTGAAGCTGATGCGCAGCTCGGCGGTCTCGTCACGCACGCCGGCGAGCACGACGTACAGATCCATCTTGGCCGACGGACGGATGCCGACCTCCGTCGAGGGCTGGAACTGCGGCTGCTTGTTGCTGTCGAAGTACTGGCGCTTCTCGCTCGTGAGGATTCCCTGCGGAACGCCGTCGCGCCACACCTCGAGTCCCACCGCCGTGACGAATCGGTTCAGCGTCTCCGACGTGGAGACGCCCTGACTCACGAACCGCCAGCGGTGGCCGAGCGGATCGACGAGCTCCTTCGCCTCACCGGCACGCAGCTGGACGTCGTGATCCTTCTTGAACGCCAGGCCGGCGAACGCGGCGAAGAGCACGACGATGCCGGCGTGGACGATGTAGCCGCCGTACCGGCGACGATTGCGCCCGACCAGCCGCACGAC
>JBJMNM010000485.1:0-2304 GCA_045804305.1 Gemmatimonadaceae bacterium
AGGCAGGATCTGCAGCTCCAGCACGGCGATGCCGGCGAGCACCATCCCCAGCCCGAGCAGGTGCGTCTTGCCCATTCGGCAGCGCCAGGTGCAGAACGCAACCCATGCGGCGCCGGCGGTGAATACCCCCTGCGCGTCCACATACCCGATCAGGCCCGCGCCGCACTCCCGCGGGTACGGCCAGAAGTTGAGCCCGACCGCTAGCGACGAGACGAGGAAGAGCCGAATCCACACGCCGGCGACCGCCGCCGCCTCGTCGTTGCGCTGCCTAGCCTCCTCCGCGAGGCGCCGCGCGCGGATCTCCTCCGCCGTCGGCTCGACGGCCAGTCCATCGCGCGAGCTGGTTCGCGGCCCGGTGTTCCAGGTAATGTCGCTCATCAATGCTCCGCAGCAGGGTAGAGCTGTTGCCCTACTGACTCGACGGTGCCCGTCGGGGCAACTCCTCCAGTATCGGTCACAATGACCGCACCAATGCGCGCGTCCTAGGCAGGGGATGAAGGAGCACGCATCATTGGGTGCGGCGCGCTGCCACACCAACCGCTCCGACGACATCGGCGCGAAGCCGGTGTCGAGGCTCCAGGGACCCACGCGAGGACAGACCGTGCACTCGAGACACCACTGCTCCGCACTCCATTCGCTGGTGTGTGGCCTCGCGCTCTCCGTGACCGCGGTGCTTCCGGCGGCCTCGCAGGAGCCCGCCGCGGCCGTCACGCGCCCGAGAAAGAGCGCGGCTGACTGGTGGAAAAGCGCCGTGTACTACGAGCTCTATCCGCGCAGCTTCCAGGACACCAACGGCGACGGCATCGGCGACCTGAACGGTATCACGGCAAAGCTCGACTACCTGGCCGACCTTGGAGTGGACGCGATCTGGATCACGCCGTTCTTCCCGTCGCCGCAGGTGGATTTTGGCTACGACGTGAGCAACTACGAGGGCGTGGACCCGCAGTTCGGAACGCTGGCCGACTTCGACCGCCTCCTCGCCGAAGCGCACAAGCGCAGCATGAAGGTCATCGCGGACTTCGTCATCAACCACACGTCCGATCAGCATCCGTACTTCATCGAATCGCGCTCGTCGCGCACGAATCCGAAGCGCGACTGGTACATCTGGCGCGATCCGAAACCGGGCGGCGGGCCGCCGAACAACTGGTCGTCGATCTTCGGGCCCACTGCCTGGACGCTCGATCAGAAGACGGGGCAGTACTACTACCACGTCTTCTACCAGCAGCAGCCCGATCTCAACTGGCGGAATCCCGCCGTGCAGCGCGCGATGTTCAACTCCGTCCGCTTCTGGCTGCGTCGCGGAGTGGACGGTTTCCGCGTGGATGCGATCGACCTGCTCATGGAGGATCCGAAGCTCACGGACAATCCCGTGACGAACCGGCTGCGAGAGGGGAGCAGGACGGAGCGCGAGCAGATCATGCGGTTCAACGACTTCCGCCCCGAGAACTTCGACATGTTCCGCCGGCTGCGCGGCGTGGCGGAGGAGTTCGGGCCGGATCGGGTGCTGATCGGCGAGACCTATCCGCCGAAGGTGGATGACCTGCGCGCGTACTACGGACGAAACGACGACGCCTTCCAGCTCCCCTTCAACTTCTTCATCCTCAAGGCCGACAAGCTCGACGCCTCGACCTTCCGCCAGATCGTCGGCGAGACGGAGCGCGTGGTGCGCGGCCGTCCGACGACGTACGTGCTGAGCAACCATGACAACGTTCGGGCCTTCGACAAGTTCGGCGACGGCCGGCACAACGACGAGATCGCCAAACAGCTCGCCCTCATGCTGCTCACTCTGCGCGGCGCGCCCTTCATCTATTACGGCGAGGAGATCGGCATGAAGACGACGGTGCCTGCGCGGCTTCAGGACGTGCGGGATCCCGTGGGCAAGGTGTACTGGCCGAAGAACAAGGGGCGTGACGGCGAGCGCACTCCGATGCAGTGGACCGGTGGCCGCAACGCCGGCTTCAGCTCCGCCGCCAGACCCTGGCTTCCCATCCCACCCACCGCGAGCACGCGCAACGTCGAGATGGAGTCGCGCGATCCGCGATCCGTTCTGAGCTTCTACAGGCGTGCGATCGCGCTGCGCCGCGCGAGTCCCGCGCTGCGCGACGGCAGCTATACGGCGATCGGCAACGATCCCAACGTGTTCGCCTATCGGCGTCGCGTGGCGGGCCAGACGATGATCGTGGCGCTCAACATGTCGAACGCACCCCGCGCGCTCGACCTCGACGCGAGCGACGTCGGCGGGCAGGATGTCGTGCTGCGCGAGGCGATCAGCAATCAGCGTGTCGTGCCCCGGTCGACGTCACT
>JBJMNM010000486.1:0-5428 GCA_045804305.1 Gemmatimonadaceae bacterium
CGACCACCTCCAGCACGCCGATGAAGCGGATGAACATGCCCGGCAGCGGCGTCTGCGCCGTCAGCGCCGCGATCGGCATGACCAGCTTCATCCCACCGGCGAACAGGAAGAGAGGGGTAAGCAGCCCCTGAACGATCCAGAGTACGACGCTGATCCGGCGGCTGGAGGTGGTCGGCATGGTGATCTCCTTCTCGATTCGGGGTGGGAGCCGCGACGCCCGGCGGACGTGCCGTGGTTCGTCGGCTCTACCAACACGTCGAACGAGCCGGGCCCGAATCGACATCGCCTCCTACGGCACCGCCCAATGCCGATCCTGTGTCCAGTGCTCGGCCTGGAAGAACGACGCCGGGAAGTCCATGCCGGTCCGCCAATCCGAATACTCCTCGGTCTGGAGCGGCACGCCCTTGTCGAGCATGCGGATCCGCGTGGCGAGCCACCCACCGCCCACCTCGACGTTGTTCTCGAGGCGGACGTCCTGATTCCGGCCGCCCGCGCCCGGGAACAGCGGCATCAGGAATCGCGTCACGATGAGGCGGTCGGCGTCGACCCACACCTGCGGCGAAGTCGTATCGGCGGGTGACGTCGCACCGATCACGAAGGTGCGGCGCCCCTCCCAATCGCGCGCGTGGACGGCGGCCAGGTTCACCTTGTAGGGCGCCAGCTGCGCGATTGTGAGGTCGAGCGGCTGGAGATACACGCCGGAGATGAGGGGCAGGAACGGGTTTCCATCGGCGATCGCCCGCGCCACCTTGCCGCCGCGGATCACATACAACGAGTCCGCGGTGTAGAGCGCGCCGTTGCCCTGCGCCGGGTCGCCCATGTCGATGCGCAGCCGTGGACCGCTCTGCGCCTCGTACCAGGTCGATACCTGCTCCGTCCCATCGGGCCGGCGCTGCGTGGTCTTCTGGACGAAGGTCAGCGTGCGATACCAGGAGCCGGCGTAGCGGTCGTGCATTCGCGCGAGCACGGCCAGGCCGTTCTGGGGAGTGCTGAGCGCCCCCGGGTCCACTGTTGGTCGGCAGGAGACGGCGAGTCCGAGACCGAGTACGAGTGCTCGCGGTGGCCGCATGAGTCGAGTGACGAAGGGTGAGATCCAGGCGTCCGCTAATGTCTTCGCGTCGGCGAGACTTGGCCAGGCTCGAGCGCACGTCGGGCTCAAGGGTCAAACGTGAGAACGTTCTTACTTGTGATCTGCATCACAAGTGCACGCCGTTTGCATCGTCTGCCTCGCGCGTGACTGCCTGAGCCCGGTCGAACCCTCCGTGCTGCTTGGAGTAGGATGGAGGACCGCCGGATCGCGGGCAGGTACATCAGTCGTCACGCCGATGGAGGCTTGGATGGAGGACGAGGTGCAACTGCGAACATTCCGGGATGAGCGCGATCGGGAGTGGGAGGTCCGCGCGATTCGGCCGCAGCAGGCCGACCGCCGCCGACATCTCATCGCCGACGACTTGGCAAACGGCTGGTTACTGTTCACGCTCGGAATGGAGCGTCGGCGGCTCGCACCGCTGCCACCCGGCTGGCATCAGGCGTCGGAGACGCAGCTCGTGCGCTGGTGCGCCGATGCCGAACAGGTTGCGACCCAACCCCACGAAAAGAACAAGAACCACTAGTCGCCGGGCTCGACGCGGGGCACGGTGCGTGCGTGACAAGCGCACATGCCGCTCAGGACCTTTCTCTCCCGCGATGGCTCGACCTGGTCGGTGTGGCGCATCGAATCCGGCAGCGCGCACGTGGTGCCCGGTACCCCCACCGAGTGGCTGTGCTTCCAGGACGCGGAGAGCACCGAGCGCCGCCGACTGTTCGAGTATCCCGACAACTGGGATGAGCTGACCGACGAGCGACTCGATCTGCTGCGGAAGATGGCGGAGCCCGTGAAGCACTGGCAGCGGCCATCACCTCCTGGGGGTGTCGAACGGCTCGAGGATCCGGCGAAAGCAGATTCCGAAGAGTGATCCTGCGTTGACGCGGTCGCGCAGTCGGCGCTGTGCCGTAGCTGTAAGCGTAAGCCCGGAAGCCAGTCCAGGAGACGCCGTAGGCTCCTGGACTGGCTTCCGAGCGTATTGCTCTCCCAGCACTGCAAGCAACCGTCATCCCTACCCGATCCCATGACAACCCCACCCCGTCGTCTGCTGCCCTTCTTCGCGCTGCTCGCCGCCCCGCTCGGCGCCCAGCGCCCAACGGCAAACGTCGGCACGTACACGCCACCGAAAGTCTGGCCGCAGCGAGCTCGCGTCTTCGATCTCCAGCATCAGCGCATCGCGATCTCGTTCGATCTCGTTCGGCACGCCGTCATGGGCGAAGTAGCTACTCGCGTCGTCATCACCGCGGCGCCGACGGACACCGTGCGGCTCGACGCGTCCAACCTCACCATCGACGATGCGCTCGATGCTGCCGGCGGCAAGCTCCGATTCACGAGTGACACGTCCAGCGTGACCGTCCATCTCCCGCGCCGCGCGCGCGTCGGCGACACGGTGCAGTTCACGATTCGCTATCACGGCAACCCCGAACGCGGCATGTACTTTGTGCCGAGGCGGCCCACGATGTGGACGCAGGGCGAAGCGATCGAGACACCGTCGTGGGTGCCCACCTACAACGCGCCGAACGACAAGACGACCTGGGAGATCCTCGTCACCGCCGATACCGGGATGAGCGTTCTCTCCAACGGCCGCCTCGTCGGTGTCACGAAGACGCCCGACGGTCGCCAGCAGGTGTGGCATTGGACGCAGGAAAAGCCGGCGTCCACCTACCTCTACTCGATCGTCGCCGCGCGGTTTGCCGTGCTCCGCGATTCGTGGCGCGGCATCCCCGTCGAATACTGGGTCGCTCCCGACACGATCGACGCTGCGTGGCGCACCTTCGGCGAGACGCCCTCCATGATCGAGACCTACTCGCGCGTGCTGGGGGTGAGCTATCCATGGGCCAAGTACGATCAGGCGATCATCCCTGATTTCACGTACGGTGGCATGGAGAACGTGTCGGCCACGACGCAGACCGACCTCGCGCTGCACGACGCCTCCGCCGAGCCGGAGTGGAGCGGTCGCGGGCTCAACGCACACGAGCTGGCGCACCAGTGGTTCGGCGATCTCACGACGACCGCCACCTGGGCCCATGCGTGGATCAACGAAGGGCTCACGACCTACATGGAGAGCGTCCACGAGGAGATGAGTCGAGGCCGCGAGGCCGCGCAGTGGAACTGGATCAACGAGCAGCAGGAGGCGATGGGCGCCGATCTGAATCAGGAGCGTCCACTCGTGTTCGGCGAGCAGGCCGGCACCGATCCGATCCAGATCTTCTTCAGCGGGCACGTGTATCCGAAGGGCGCGCAGCTCGCACATCAGCTCCGCCGCCTCGTTGGCGACACGGTGTTCTGGAAGGGGATGAAGCGCTTTCTCACCGACAACGCCTACAAGCCGGTGGAGACGGCGGACTACGCGATCGCCATGGAGAAGACGTCCGGCCGCGACCTCGACTGGTTCTTCGATCAATGGGCCTATGGGATCGGCTATCCCAAGGTGAAAGTGTCGCGCGAGTGGCGACCCGCCGCCCGTACGCTGCGACTCACGGTGGATCAGACGCAGAAGATCGACGCGGCACATCCGTTCTTCCGCTTTCCGGCGACTGTCCGTGTGATCACCCGCGATTCCGTCGTGCGCCACGAGATCATGGTGGATCGCCAGCATCAGACGTTCGATCTCGCCGTGCCCGCCGCGCCGATCTCCTTCCGCTTCGACGAAGGCGGTTGGCTCCTCGGCACGATTGCCACGGATCAGACGCCCGCCGAGCTGGCCGCGCTCGCGACGCACGATCTCGATTTCACGGCCCGCTGGTGGGCGCTGCGTCAGCTCGCTCCCTCCACCGACAGCGTCGCTCGCGACGCGCGTCGTCTCATCGCGCTCAACGATCCGAACCCGCACATGCGCGCCGAGGCGGTGTCGCAGCTCGGCAACGACGCGTCGGCCGGAGCGGCGGGGATCGTCCGATCGGCGTTGGTCGATCCGTCGAGCGCCGTCCGCGCGGCCGCCATCCGGGCGCTCGCGCGCCGTGATACCGCCGCCGCGCAACGCACCGTCGTCGAATTGATCGAGCACGATCCGAGCGCGGCAGTGCAGGGGACCGCGCTCAGCATCTACGATCCGTCCATCGCGCCGCAGGGCACCGCCCTGCTTGCCGACCGCGTGCGGCATGGCCGCTCGCTCGCGATTCGCACCGTTGCGGCGCAGCGGCTGCTGAGGAAGCCCGATTCCGCCGGCGTGGCGGCGATCGCGGCGGCCACCGACTCGCGCGAGCCGCGTGAGATGCGCACCCGCGCGCTCGGGATTCTCGCGCAGTGGCCGGACAAGGCGCCGGCGATCGCCGTCGCCCTGCGCTCGCTCAATGACGGCGACCCGCTGTTCGCCGTGGCGGCGGCCCGGCAGCTCGGCGCGATCGGCGGCGACGCGGGGCGGGCCGCGCTTCAGTCGGCGCTGGCGACGGAACGGCGAGTCACCGTGCGAGCGGCGATCAATGCCGCGCTCGCGGCGAAGCGCTGAGAGCCCGGACAGCTATCGTGGGATGACGAACCGGCACTGCGGCTGATTCGCGCGATCGCATCGCTCGCGCACTGCGGTGCCGGTGACGTTGGAGAGCAGCTCTTCGACTGCGCGACAGGTTGCCGGGCAGGTCGCGACGGCGTCCGAGAGCACGCAGCCGTGCCCGCGAATCTCGTATCCGGCGCTCGTCTGCACGAGGTCGGCGTCGGCGCCCAGGGCGGTCAGCAGCGCGGCGCTGGCACGCGCCCGATCATCGAAGGTGGCGCCGGTGGGCAGCGTGGGGGCGAGTCGGCGACCCGCGTCGCGCAGCAGCGCCACGAGCTGGCGCGGCGGCAGTCGCTCGCCCAGCACCGCGAGCAGTGCGGAGAGCATCGGGGCGTAGGCGCTCGAGAACAGGGAGGAGGCAGTGGGAGCCACTCCGTAGAGCGTCGCCGGCTTGCCCACCGCTCCGTCGCGGCGGATGCCCACCGAGCGCACCACACCCTCACGCTCGAGCACGACGAGCTGGGCGCGCACCGCGTTGTCGGTCAGTCCCAGCGCGTGGGCGAGCTCCTCGACGCTGCGGTCTCCCCGCCGCAGCAGCGCGACGACCCTCCCACGCGTGGATTTGCCGAATTGTCGCTGCCACCAGGCCATCGGTGCCCCCTGAATGCCCAGTTGATAGTATAACCGCGCACATAATAAGTCAAAATAAATCTTGACATATTATCTGCCGCACCCGAACTTATGCTCGGGCGAAACCGGCCGGCCCATCTGCTCAGTCGTTTCGCCGCTGATCTACCATATTCCAACGAGGGTGTCCGATGATGAAGCCGATCGTAGTCCTGGTGCTCGCCGCGTTCGTCGCGCCGATGGCGCGTGCGCAGGCCCCCGCGCTCATGCCGCCGCACTCGCCG
>JBJMNM010000487.1:0-4757 GCA_045804305.1 Gemmatimonadaceae bacterium
CCAGCTCGTGTTCGCCAGCGCGAAGAAGGGCGACATCGAGGTCATGTACCAGACCCGGGCGAGCGTGATCGCCGATCGGCCTGCATCCGCCGCCGAGCTGACCGGCCACTCCACCGCGCTGTTCATCACGACGCAGGACCTCGACGCCGTCGAGCGCGCGCTCGAGGGCGCTCCGGTGGTGCAGCCCCGACATACGACGTTCTATGGCAGCACGGAGATCTACGTGCGCGAGCCGGGTGGGAACACCGTTGGCTTTGCCCAGTTTGGGGGTTGATGGGCGTTAGGCGTTTTCCGTGCATTCCCTTCACGGCTTAGCCGAGAGCGTCGCGAGGAGCTCCCGAACGGCGGCATCGAGCTGACTGTCGCGGCCACCATAGCTCTCGCCAACGGGACGCACGACCAACACGTCGACTGGTCGCGGGTGCATCTCCATGTCGGTGCCGTCGGCGCCGGTGATCCGCGTACCGGGCAGGCGGACCGTCGTGCCGTCGAGCAGGGTGCGGTTCGACGTGTAGATGATCCATCCTGACGTGGGCTCTCCGACCACCCTGCCGAGCCGCATGGTGCGGTAGCCCTCGGTGAAGTCTTCGGCGTCGCTGAGTGAGTGCTGGTTCGTAACGAGCACCGTGGGAAGCTCGAGCGATCGTTGTCCCAGCTGCGTACGCGCCGACGTGGCCGGTTGGTCGCGGCCCTGCATCGTGAGGTACGGACGCCGCGCGAGCACGTCGAGCGCGTACGCGTTCACGAATCCGCCGTTGTTGTTCCGCACGTCGACGACGATCCCTTCGCGCCCCTGCTGTTCGGCATCGAGATCGGCGTAGAGCTGCCGCAGGGAGCCTTCACCCATGTCGAACATGTGCACGTATCCCAGCCGGCCGCCGCTGACCTTGTTCACGTAGTCGCGCCGCGATTCCACCCATGCCCGGTAGAGCAGTCCCTTCTCGGTGCCGGCGCTGATCGGACGCACCGTCACCTGGCGCGTGCTGCCCGCACGAGGCGCCACCGTGAGGGTGGTCTGCTTGCCCGTGCGATAGGCAAGCAGCTCGTCGAGATTGGTGTGGGCATCCACGTTGCGGCCGTCGACTGCCACGAGCACGTCGCCCACGCTCACGCTGCCGCTCAGCGCCGCCGGGCCGAGCGCGAGCACGTCGGTGATGCGAAGGCGCCCGTCGCGCTCGTATTCGGCGCGGTCGAACCGGAGGCCGAGGCGTCCGGTGTATGGCTGCTGCGCCGGCGGTCCGCCGATGCCCATGTGCGAGGCGTTCAGCTCGCCGATCATGAGGTTCATGAGGCGCCGCATCTCGTCGGGCGTGCGGGCATCGGCCACGCGCGCGCCGTACTGCTCGCGGAGCCCGTTCCAATCCGTGCCGCGCATCCGAGCGTCGAAGAAGTTGTCGCGCAGGTAGGACCAGGCCTGCTGGAACACCGCGCCTTTCTCGCGCGCGAAGTCCACGTCGAGCTCCGCGGTGACGGTGACGGGGCGCACGGCCCGCGTGTCGACGGTGGCCACGTTGTTCCGGCCATTCTCCAGGAAGTAGACCTCCTTTCCGTCGGGCGACCACTGCGCGGCGCTCTTGAACCCCGCGGTGCTCGTGAGCTGTCGTGCGACCGGCTCATCGCGGGACAATTCATCGAGGCTGTAGGTGTAGAGATTGGTCTGACCCGCCGCGCTCGCCGTGAGGAGCAGCGTCTTGCCGTCGGGGCTGATCGATGCGCCGTTCGCGTCGACGCCGAGTGGGAGCGCGGTCGCGCGCCGGCGAATGTCGTCGAATACGATGGTGGTGTTGCGTCGTGCCGCGCTCGCGCCGGCGTTCGCGCTGTCGCGGCGCGCGGCGGTGTCGGTGCTCGCCGGAGCGGGCGTGGTGGTATTGGGTCCGGGCTGCTGCGTCTGCGGCGCGGGCTGTCGCGGTGCGGCCGGCGTGAACAGATCGCGGAACTGATCTTCGCGGAAGCGCGGGGTGCGCGGCACGAGGTCGATGCGCACGACCTGACCATCCTCCGTGCGCTGTCCGGAGCTCAATGTGAGGAAGGTGCCATCCGGGCTCCACGAGAGTCCGCCGCCGAACGCGTGCGAGAGCCAGCTTACCTGCCGTGGCGTGCCGCCGTCGGAGGGCACGATGAAGACGTTGGTGAACTGCTTCCTGCCGTCGCTCGTGGCATAGGCGAGCCAGCGGCCATCCGGCGACCAGACGACCTCGCGCTCGTCGATGAACGGCGGCCGGCTGAGCGAGGCGCTCGCGACTTTCTTCTCGCTTCCCGCAGCCACGTCGAGCACGTGGAGGGCGTTTCCGCCGCGCACGAACGACAGCCTTCGGCCATCGGGCGACCAGCGCGGGGAGACGTCGTTCGCCGCGCCGCGTGTGAGCTGCGATTCGGTGCGCGACGCGAAGTCGTACAGATACAGGTGCCACGCGCCGTCGCGATCGCTCGAGTAGGCGAGACGCCTGCTGTCGGGCGCCCACGCGAGCTGCTCCTCGCTGTTCGCTGTGTTCGTCACGCGCGTCGCGTCGCCGCCGTCCTTCGCCGAAGCCGCGAACACCTCGCCGTGGACGACGAAGGCCAGCTTCTTCGCGTCGGGCGCGAGCGCGAGCTGCTGGATGCCGTTCGACAGCGTGAGGTGCTCCACGCCGGGTCCAGCCGGTACGCCGCGCAGTTCGACCGGCACTCGGCGCGCCTGTCCGCTGGCCACGTCGTATGTCCACACGCCGAAATCGCGCTCGAACGCGATCGCCTGGCCGTCAGCGGAAATGGATGGGAAGAGCAGCCGACCGTCGGTGAACTTCGTGAGCATGCGTGCCTCGCCGCCGTTGGCGGCGCGCGCCCAGAGGTTCTCCTTTCCGGAGCGGTCGCTCATGAAGTAGAGCGTGGCGCCGTCGCGAGACCACATGGGCCACCCGCTCTTGGCGCCGCCGGTCGTGACCGCCTCATACCGCGGTGTGGCGCTCGAACCGGGCGCGACGTCGTGCACGATCCACACCTCGCTCTCGTCGAGATGGCTATGCCCATTGCGCCACCACTGCCCGAACGGCACGCCGCGCGCCGTGATGGCGATCGTGACGCCGTCCGGCGACGGGGTCGCCCAGTACTCGCTCGCATAGCGGTCGGCCGCGACGGCGAGCGGTGTGCCGCCCTCGGCGCTCACTCGCCACACGTCGCTCATGCCGGCAATGTCGCGGCTCGTCGACGAGAAGTAGATCCACTTGCCGTCGCGCGACCAGCCATCGAGCGCGTCGTTCACATCATCGAAGGTGATGCGCTTCAAGTCACCCGAGGCGAGGGTGAGCACGTAGACGTCGCCATTGCCGGTGCGCGTGGAGACGAAGGCGAGACGAGTGCCGTCGGGCGACCAGAGGGGACGGCTCTCGGTCGCGGGATGCGACACGAGCAGTCGCGCCTCGCCTCCCGCGAATGGCACCGTCCAGATGTCGCCGCCCGACACGAATGCGATCTCGCGATGGTCGGGTGACAGGCCCGGCTCGGCGAGCGATGGGCCGGCCGCGGGGACAGGCGCAGACGCTGGCGCGGCGGCGATGAGCAGGGCGAGCAGGACGGCGAGCGGTGCGGTCGAGGACATGCGCGATCTCCCGGAGACGAAAAGAGGGACGGGCGCCAAAGATGGCGATCGGCGTTCGGCGCGGCGAGGAGGAAACCGCATCATGGGACGCTGCGTAGGGTCGGCGACCTCACCCCTCCGCTCAATGTCACGTCGCAGGTCGTACCGCAGTGTGCTGGCGGCGCTGCTTCTGCTCGTCCCGGTGGCCGGCGCCAAGGCGCAGGGACTCGATCTCACGGTCGCTCACGTGGGCATCGCGATCGGCGACGTGCCGAGGGTGATCGGGCTCCGCCTCAACTATCGCGACCGCAATCTCGAGCGCGTCGACGGCGTGAACGTCACCATCTGGACGCCTTACGGCGAAGGTTCCGGTGTCGTGAACGGTCTTGCGCTCGGCCTGCCAATGACGGGCGCTGCGCGCATCAATGGGATCGCGACCGGCGTCTTCGGCGCGGGCGCGAGCGATCGCATTCGCGGGCTTGGCGTGGGGCCGATCGGTCTTGGCGCAGGCGGCACGCTGGAGGGGCTGATGATCGGCGGCATCGGGGTCGGCAGCGGCGGGGGGATGACGGGAATCGGCATCGGGGGCATCGGGGTGGGCAGTGGCGGTCGACTGCGCGGGCTGTTCGTGGGTGGCGTGGGTGTCGGCGGAGGCGGGGGAGTGGACGGCATCGCGATCGGCGGGATCGGCGTTGGTTCCGGCGGCGACGTCACCGGAATCGCGGTGGGAGGGCTCGGGGTTGGGGCAGGCGGCCGGCTGCGCGGCGTGGCCATCGGAGGCCTGGGCGTCGGCGCGCCGGTGGTGAGAGGCGTGGCGCTCGGCGGGTTCGCCGTGGGCGCGCAGGACGCGCGCGGCGCGATGCTGGCCGGCGGCTGGGTGAAGATCGACCGCGACGGCCGTCTGCGCGGCCTGGCGGTGAGCGCGTTCAATCAGATCGTGGGAGTCCTCCGCGGGCTCGCCATCGGGATCGTGAACTTCGCACAGGAGCTGCACGGCGTGCAGATCGGCCTGATCAACATCGCGCGCAACAACTCACCTGGTACGCGCGTGCTGCCGATCGTGAACGTGCACCTCGACTGATCGCGGCACTCGATCAACAGCCGCTCGCGTCGGCCTCACCGACGAAGGGTGTGCGGATCGAACGGATGACAGGATCGGCTCCGAGTCCGAGCCGGTCTCCGCGCACCGGAGCCAGCCTCCGCG
>JBJMNM010000488.1:0-2116 GCA_045804305.1 Gemmatimonadaceae bacterium
AGGCGCTCGTGCGCCAGGGCGTCGAGGTGATCTTCGGCATCCCGGGCGGCGCGATCATGCCGTTCTACAACGCGCTCCCCGAATACCGGCACGTTCTGCGTCACGTGCTCTGCCGCCACGAGCAGGGCGCGGGACACGCGGCCGAGGGCTACGCGCGCGCGAGCGGCCGGGTTGGCGTGTGCGTGGCGACGAGCGGGCCCGGCGCCACGAATCTGGTCACGCCCATCGCCGACGCATGGATGGACTCCACGCCGCTCGTGGCGATCACCGGCCAGGTGTCGAGCGCACTGCTCGGCACCGATGCGTTCCAGGAGACCGACATCATCGGCATCACCGTGCCCATCACGAAGCACAGCTATCTCGTGCGCGACGCACGCGAGCTGCCGCGCGTGATCGCCGAGGCGTTTCATCTCGCCTCTAGCGGCAGGCCGGGCCCGGTCCTCGTCGACGTCACCAAGGATGCGCAGCAGGCGAGCGTCGTGCCCGAATGGGATGTGAGGCTCGATCTCGAGGGCTACGAGAATCATCGTGCTGCGCAGGTGGACTCCACCGCGGTGGCCGCCGCGGCGCGGCTGCTCGCGGGGGCCGAACGGCCACTGATTCTCGCGGGCAACGGAGTCATCCAGTCCGGCGCGCATGCCGAGCTGCTCGCCCTTGCCGAGCGCACCGGGATCCCCGTGATCACGACGCTGCACGGGCTCGGCGCCTTTCCCCAGGAGCATCCGCTCAGCCTTGGCATGCCGGGCATGCATGGCTGGGTGCACGTCAATCGCGCCATCCAGCGCTGCGACGTGCTGCTCAACGTGGGGAGCCGCTTCGACGATCGCGTCACGGGCAAGGCGTCCACCTTCGCGCCGAACGCGTCGGTCATTCACGTCGACGTCGATCCGTCGGAGATCGGCAAGCTCGTGCCGGTAGCCGTGCGGATCGTCGGCGACGCGCGGGCGGCGTTGTCTGCACTGCTTACGACCATCTGTCGTCCTTCGGTCGCTGCGCTCGCTCAGGACGACAGCCTTCAGGCCTGGCGCGAGGAAGTGCAGGAGCTCCGCGCGCGGCACGAGCCTCGGCAGTCCTACCGTCGGCGACCGGACGACGCCGCGCTGCATCCGCACGACGTGTGCGCCGCGCTCAATGCGGCGCGCCGAACGCGCGGGCCCTGTCGCATCGTGACGGACGTGGGACAGCATCAGATGTGGACGGCGCAGCTGCTCGACTGGCGGCGTCCGCGCTCGCACATCACCAGCGGCGGAGCGGGCACGATGGGCTTCGCCGTGCCCGCGGCCCTCGGCGCGGCCCTCGCCTGCCCCGACGAGACGATCTGGGTCGTGGTCGGCGATGGCGGATTCCAGATGACCAACCAGGAGCTCGCCACGATCCGTCAGGAAGAGGTCACGAACATCAAGATCGCGATCGTGAACAACGGCTACCTGGGCATGGTGCGCCAGTGGCAGCAGCTCTTCGAGGGGCGTCGCTACAGCGGGACGCCGCTCTCCGGTCCGGACTTCGCGCGGCTGGCCGAGGCGTACGGCATCCGCGGCATCACGGTCGAGACGGCCGCCGATGCGATCACGGCGATCGATGACGCCTGGGAGCACGCCGGTCCGGTGGTGATCGACTTTCGCGTGGAGCGCGAGGCGAACGTCTTTCCGATCGTGCCCCAGGGCAAGAGCATCGGCGAGATGCTGGTGGAGGCGTGATGAGCGAGCCCGTTCTCTCCCGCACGCCGTCACCGCCGCGACGACACACGCTGGTGGTTCGCCTGCACGATCGCCCCGGTGCGCTCTACCGCGCCATCGGGCTCATTCGGCGGCGCGACTACAACGTGTCGAGCCTCGTCGTGGGCGCCAGCGAGCGCGCCGGCACGAGCCGCATGGTGCTCGTCGTCGAGGCGGCCGAGGTGCATCAGGTCGTGCAGCAGCTCTCCCGCCTGGTCGACGTGCTCGCGGTCGCGGAGATCGCGCCCGACGACGCACTCGTCGACGACTTCGTCCATGCGATGCAGCGCTTCGACCTCCGCCAGTCGGCGCGCGGTACCCAATCATGTCTTCCTTCCGCCCCTACCCCTCAGGAGCTCGCTCGATGACAACACTGTATTACGACAAGGACGCTCGGCTCG
>JBJMNM010000489.1:0-3022 GCA_045804305.1 Gemmatimonadaceae bacterium
CCACTGACCATCCTTCGAGAAGGCGAAGGTGCTCACGCCGTCTTTCGCGTCGGTGATCTTGCGCGCTTCACCGCCGTCGGGCCGCATGAGATACAACTGATAGGACGCGCCGCCCACGCCACCACCGACTGCCGGCGGATAGTACGGCGCGCCGGGCCCGCTCGTCGGGAGCGTGCTGGCGCGGTTCGCGGTGGCGGCGTTCGGCGCGGCGTCGCGGTCGGAGAGGAAGACGAACAGCTTGCCGTCGCGCGACCAGGTGGGCGCGACCTCGTTCTTGTCCGCCGTGTAGGTGAGGCGCCTGGTGCTCGGCACTCCCTGCAGAGCCGAGACAACGTAGATATCGTTCTGGCGCCGCGCCTCCTTCCAGTCGGGCACGCTCAACGTGTAGAGCACCCACTTCCCGTCCGGACTGGGAGCGGGCGCGCCGATCTGCCGCATGTTCTGGACGTCCATCCAGGTCATGGCACGCGTGCCGGCGACCTGGGCGGAGAGGGCTGGCGCAACGCACGCGGCGGCGGCGAAGACGGCGAGGCGAGGCAGCGCTGAACGGACGAGCATGGCGAAGGCGGTGGAGGCAGAAGGGATGACATGGACCTGGCGCCGAGGTCGGATTGGCGCGGCCGGGTGCTGCAGAATGCGCCAGGGCGCGCTGCGACGCCAGCCGCGGCGTCCGGGCTGAGACCGCCGGGCACAGCCCGTGCGAGACGGCATGACATCAGCGTCGCCGGCCCACGCACCGCCTCGAGGATTGCCTTGTACAGCACCGCTTCGACACGAGCCCGGATCGTACTTCTCTTCTCACTGCTGTTTGGCATCGCGTGCGGCAATCATGATCCCGCCGCGCGCGACGACAGCATCGTCGCGGCCGGCGAAGCCGATTACGCGGCTTCCCATCGCACGATCATGGAGCCGGAGTCCACCGAGGTCGCCGCCAAGGCCGCTCCGGCCCCCCTCGGCGACGCCGACGTCGCCGCGCGAGCCAGCCAGAGCAATCTTCGAGAGATCGACTTCGCGCGCGTCGCGGTGAACAAGGCCACGAGTGGCGCGGTGAAGCTCTGGGCACGGCAGATGATCGACGACCACGGGCGAAACGACCGTGACCTCCGCGACCTGACGAAGCGCGCCAGCATCTCGGACAAGCCGTTGGCCTCCCTCGCGCGCACGACCGAGCACGACGCGCTCAAGGCGCGGCTCGTGGCGCTCCCTCGAGGTCTTGCGTTCGACACGGCGTTCGTGCACCTCGAGCTCGACGCTCACTCGAGCGACGTCACGGAGACGAAGGCACTCGCAGCGAAGGCCAGCAACGCAGAGCTCAAGAAGCTGCTCACCGAATCGCTCGTCGATCTCGAGCGCCATCACGCTCGCGCAAACGCGCTTTCTCGCCTGCTCATCGCGAAGAAGTAGCGGCTCGGCGTCTGCTTCGCAGCGCTCGCCGTGAACCGAACGCGCCGCGCCGGAGTTGGTTACCGTTCACCGTTCGAGGTTCACGGCTCACCGCACCTCCCATGGAACTCCCCGGCATTCATCACCTCACCGCCGTCTCGGCGAAGATCCGCGACAATCACCACTTCTACACGCGGACGATGGGCATGCGGCTGGTGAAGCGCAGCGTGAATCAGGACGACGTGAGCGCCTACCACCTCTTCTACGCCGACGCGAAGGGAAGCCCGGGCACCGATCTCACGTTCTTCGACTGGCCAGTGGACCGCGAGCGCCGCGGAATTCACGCCATCACCCGAACCCATTTGCGGGTCAATGGCCTCGAGGCGCTGCAATGGTGGTCCCGACATCTGCGCGAGCGCGGCGTCGCGGCGGGCGAGATCACCGAACGCGATGGCCGACTCACGATCGACGTCGAGGATGCGGAAGGACAGCGACTCGCGCTCGTGGACGACGGCGGCGCCGGTGAATCGTTCCCGTGGACAGGCAGTCCCGTGCCCGCAGCGCATCAGATTCGCGGGCTCGGCCCGATCGTGATGAGCGTGCCGACACTGCCCAACACGGACGCGGTGCTTCAACAGGTCCTCGGCATGCGCCCCGTACGCGAGTACCCGCACGCCGACAATGCGAAGCACACGGTGCACGTCTACGAGATGGGAAAGGGCGGCGCGCACGCCGAGCTCCACGTGGCGGTGCAGCCGGGACTCCCGATCGCGCAGCCGGGCGCGGGCGGTGCCCACCATGTCGCATTCCGCACACCCGACGCGGACTACGACGCTTGGGCGGATCGGCTCAACACGTTCGGCGTCCCGAACAGCGGCAAGGTGGACCGGTACTACTTCCGCAGCCTCTACTTCCGCGAGCCGAACGGCATCCTGTTCGAGATTGCATCGGACGGTCCCGGATTCGCCGTGGACGAGAACGCCGAAACGATCGGCGAACAGGTCGCACTTCCGCCATTCCTCGAGCAGCGACGCAAGGAAATCGTGGCGAACCTCAAGCCGATCGACTGAGCTGCGGGATCCGGGATCGCAACTGCAACAGCTTTGAACGCGGAGGACGCGGAGGATCGCGGAGGATCGCCGCTCGGGCCGCCCCGAAACCCAAAGAAGTGAGCTGTTTGGAGCCGGCGGGACGCGACGCTGTGCCGAGCGTTGTTTCCGCGTGGATCCGCGGCTGTTCCCTTCCGCGTAGATCCGCGATAGCGCCGTTGAACTGCTTTATCGCGGATCTACGCGGAAACCCCCGCGGATCCTCGCGGAAAACGGCCTGCTCCGAGTCCGAGCTGGTCTCCGTGCACCGCCGCCAGCTCCGCGATTCCAAAGTCCCTTCTTTTTTGTCGCGGGGTTGGTCTCATGCGCCATGGCTGGCTGGAGCGGCAGTCCTCCGCGTCCCCTGCGTTCCTCAGCGTCCTCTGCGTCAAAACTGTCGCAGTTGCAGTCAAGAGCGCCCGAGCGCCTCGCCCTGCGATGCGCTGCTGAGAATGCTGAGCTGTCCTTCGATCGCCACCTCGCTGACGATCTCGTACGACCGCAGCCGCGCGATGTGGTCATGGATGTGGGCGGTCACGATGATCTCGTCG
>JBJMNM010000490.1:0-2772 GCA_045804305.1 Gemmatimonadaceae bacterium
TCAACTCGCCGCGCGGCGCCTGCCCGCAGTGCAATGGCTTCGGCGCGATCCTCGAGTACGACGAGACGTTGATCGTTCCATACGCCGAGCGTACGCTGCGCGAGGGTGCGATCGATCCGTGGACCAAACCGCGCTACGAGAACAAGCGACGCGCCCTGGCGGAGTACGCAAAACGCGAAGGCATCGCCATGGACGTTCCATGGCAATCATTGCCCAAGGTGCAGCGCGAGAAGCTGCTCCATGCGAGCGCGCGCGGCTACAAGGGGATCTTCCCCTTCCTGCGCGACCTCGAGGAGAAGCGCTACAAGCAGTACATCCGCGTCTTTCTGCGGCAGTACCAGACCGCGCAGGAGTGCCCCACCTGCCATGGCACGAAGCTCAAGCCGGAGTCATTGCAGGTGCAGGTCGGCGGGCGCAGCATCGCCGAGGTGAGCGACTACTCCATCAGCACGCTCACGGCGTGGCTCGACGCGTTGACGCTGTCGCCGTTCGAGCAGCAGATCGCCGCGCACATCCTGAAGGAAGCGCAGGACCGCGTGAAGTTCCTCTGTGACGTGGGACTCAACTACCTGTCGCTCAACCGCGCGACCCGCACGCTCTCCGGGGGCGAAGCGCAGCGGATCGGGCTGGCCAACTCGCTCGGCTCGCGGCTCGTGGATACGCTGTACGTGCTGGACGAGCCGTCCATCGGCCTGCACTCGCGCGACATGGATCGGCTGCTCAAGCTGCTGCTCCGCCTGCGCGACGGGGGCAACACGGTGCTCGTCGTCGAGCACGACCTCGACGCCATCAAGGCCGCCGACTACATGGTGGAGCTCGGCCCGCAGAGCGGTGAGAAGGGCGGCCACCTCGTGTTCGCCGGCCCCATGTCGCGGGTGAGCGAGAGCCCGCTCACGGGGCAGTACATCACCGGCGAGCGCAGCATCCCGGTCCCCGCAACCCGCCGCCGCCTCGGACCGCAGTGGCTCACGCTCACGGGCGCGCGGGAGCACAACCTCAAGGGCGTCGACGTGAAGATCCCGCTCGGCGCCGTCACGGCCGTGACGGGCGTGTCGGGGAGCGGCAAGAGCACGCTCATTCACGACGTGCTGATGCGCGCCCTGGAGACCAAGCTGACGGGCGAGCATTCCGCCAAGCAGCATCTCGGGGAGCGGGTCGGCGAGTACGACGCGCTCACGGGCTACGAGGCGCTGGACGACGTGGTGCTCGTGGACCAGAGCCCGATCGGCAAGTCACCACGGTCCAATCCGGTGACCTACGTGAAGGCGTTCGACGAGATCCGTCGCATCTTCTCGTCCCTGCCCACGGCGCGTCAGCGCGGCTACACGTCCGGCACCTTCAGCTTCAACGTGCCCGGCGGGCGCTGCGAGACCTGCGAAGGTGCGGGCTATCAGGAGGTCGAGATGGTGTTCATGGCCGACGTGTTCGTCCCGTGCGACGACTGCGCCGGCCGCCGCTTCAAGCCCGAAGTGCTCGAGGTGAAGTACTTCAAGAAGAGCATCACCGACGTGCTCCAGATGACCGTCGACGAGGCGATCCGTTTCTTCCCGTACGAGGAGAAGCTCGGACAGGCGCTCTGGCAGCTCCAGCAGGTGGGGCTCGGTTATCTGCGTCTCGGACAGCCGGCCACGACCCTCTCCGGCGGTGAAGCCCAGCGGCTCAAGGTCGCGCGAGAGCTGACCGTTGGCGCCAGGAAGTCCGGCCGCAAGCTGTACATCATGGATGAGCCGACCACCGGGTTGCACCTGGAAGACATCCGCAAGCTCGCCCAGGTGTTCGATCGTCTCGTGGACGCCGGCCATACGCTCGTGATCATCGAGCACAATCTCGACGTCGTCAAGCTCGCGGACTGGGTGATCGATCTCGGTCCCGAGGCTGGCAGCGGCGGCGGCGAGGTCGTGGCGATGGGCCGGCCGGAGGAGATCGCCGGCGTGGCCGGATCGCACACCGGCGAATGGCTGCGCACGGTGCTCCCCGACTGGAACAAGCCGACGGGTGTCCGACGCGCCGAACACGCCGGCAAGCCGAGCATCGCGACCACACCCGCTCGCAAGCGCGCCAAGGCGTCGTAGAAAAGTGGAGCGGGAGAGGGTCGTCCCGAGCGCCGTTGTCGCAGGGAAATCCGGTTGACTTCGCCCGGAGTGCGGATAAATTTCGGGGTCTGCTCCAGAACCATTCCCCAGTAGCTCAGTTGGTCAGAGCATCCGACTGTTAATCGGAGGGTCGTAGGTTCAAGTCCTACCTGGGGAGCTTCCCTGTCGAACATGAGAGCGCCGCCGATTCACGTGAATCGGCGGCTCTCTTTTTGTCTTCAGCGAATACGGGGTCGGTGCGTTGGTCGCAAGAGCACGATCCAAAGCGTGGCACTGCTCCAGCATCCAGCGGATCACTCCGCGTGGCTGTCGGATTCCCAATGGCCCGCCATGCCGACCGACCATTCTGGCATCCATCCTTTGCTGGTCAGCCCCTCACTCGGGCCGGCGCAAGACGACGTGGGGTCGCGGGGTGAGCGTCGCGCGCCAGGGAGAGTCCCTCCGACTGGCCCGCGCCGACTGGCCAAGAGGTCATCGTCAAGCGGTCGTCGTAAAGCGGTCGCGATTCGGCGCACCCCCAAAGACCGAGGCCGGCCCTCCGACGATCTCGACGAGTAAAGGAACGATGCCCGCGTGGTCGCAGCCGCATGGCGGGCCATTGGGAGTCCCACAGCCACGCGGAACGATCCGCTGGATGTTGGAGCAGTACAAGGCTGTCGCTGTTGCGACCGGCGCAACA
>JBJMNM010000491.1:0-4662 GCA_045804305.1 Gemmatimonadaceae bacterium
ACCTTCTCCTCGAGCCCGGTGCCGACGAGCGGCGTGCGCGGGTTGAGGAGGGGGACCGACTGGCGCTGCATGTTCGAGCCCATGAGGGCGCGGTTCGCGTCGTCGTGCTCGAGGAACGGGATGAGCGCCGCGGCGATCGAGACGAGCTGCTCGGGCGCGACGTCCATGTAGTCGATCCGGTTCGGCGCCGTGAGCGGCACGTCACCCTGCTGGCGCGCCAGCACGAGCTCGTCGACGAAGCTGCCGTCGGGGTTGAGCGTCGCGTTGGCCTGCGCGATGATCGCGTCCTCTTCCTTGTTCGCGTCCAGCCAGGCGATCTCGTTCGTCACCTTGCCGTTCTTCACGACGCGGTACGGCGTCTCCACGAAGCCGAGGTCGTTCACCTGCGCGTAGCAGGCGAGCGACGTGATCAGGCCGATGTTCGGGCCTTCCGGGGTTTCAATGGGACACATCCTTCCGTATTGCGAATAATGCACGTCGCGCACCTCGAAGCCGGCGCGCTCACGCGTCAGGCCACCCGGTCCGAGCGCCGAGAGACGACGCTTGTGCGTCAGCTCGGCGAGGGGGTTGGTCTGATCCATGAACTGCGACAGCTGCGACGAGCCGAAGAACGCCTGGATGACCGCGCTGACCGTCCGCGCATTCACGAGGTCGTCGAGCGAGATCTTCTCCGGGTCGGTGTTGATCGACATGCGCTCCTTGACCAGGCGCGCCATGCGGGACAGACCGACGGAGAACTGATTGGCGATGAGCTCGCCCACCGAGCGGATGCGGCGGTTGCCCAGGTGGTCGATGTCGTCGACATGCCCGCGGCCCTCGTGAAGCTCCACGAGGTAGCGGACGATCTCCACGAAGTCGTCCTTCGTGAGCACCGTCAGATCGCTCGGCGTGGTGAGGCCGAGGCGCTGATTGATCTTGTACCGGCCGACGCGGCCGAGGTCGTAGCGCTTCGGGCTGAAGAACAGGCGCTCGAGCGCCTGCTTGGCCGTCAGCGTGTCCGGCGCATCGCCAGGTCGCAGCAGACCATAGATCTGCTTCAGCGCCAGCTCTTCACCGGTCTTGGAGTCGACCGCGTACTCGCGCTGCTCGCCGTTCTCCTTCTTGTAGTACCGGGCCGTCGGGTCCTTGGCGAGCGTGTTCTTGATCATCGTGCTCTCGGCACGACCGCTCGTCACGAACACCTTGACCTTGTTGATGTCGTTCTTGCGAATCTTCTTGATGATCGCGTCGGTGAGGTTCTGTCCCGCCTCGGCGATGACCTCGCCATCGGGCGTGACGACGTCGACGGCGAGCGTGCGGCGCGTCGGGCGCTCACCGCGCTCGATCGCGTCCTGCTCGTCGCGCAGGTCGACCGTCATGTACGACGCGAAGACCTTGACCGACTCGATGCCCTGGCGGCGGAGGCGGTTGTACACCTCGTCCGTCAGCTCGTCGCCTTCCTTCACGAGGAGGGCGTTCTCGGCGCGCTCGCGCTCCGCCTTCAGCTTCTTGGTGCGAAGCTTCGGGGCGTCCTCGGGCGTGGCCTCGCCGGGCAGCTCGATGTCCTCGGCGATGATCGCGCCCTGGACCTCGCGCATGTCCGTGCGGTTCTCGCGCTCCTTGGTGAGGTCGAGATCGCGGACGGCGAAGAAGAGACGGAGGATGTCCGAGTTCGATCCGTAGCCGAAGGCGCGGAGGAGCGCCGTGGCCGGGAACTTCTTCTTCTTGTCGATGTGGACGTAGACGATGTCGTGGATGTCGACGGTGAACTCGACCCACGATCCGCGGAAGGGGATGATCCGCGACGAGATCAGCCGCTGGCCGTTGGGGTGCGTGCTCTCCTCGAACACGACGCCGGGCGACCGGTGGAGCTGGCTGACGATGACGCGCTCCGCCCCGTTGATGACGAAGGTGCCGAGGGGCGTGAGCAGCGGCAGCTCACCGAGATAGACCTCCTTCTCGATGATGTTCCGCGGGCGCTTCACGCCGTTGACTTCCTCGTTGATGACGAGCTGCAGCGTCGCCTTGAGGGGCGCCGAGTACGTCATGTCGCGCTCGATGCACTCCTCGACGGTGTACTTCGGCTCGCCGAGGGTGTACCGCACGAACTCCAGCGAGAAGTTCTCGTGGACGTCGGTGATGGGGAACAGGTCCTTGAAGACCCGCTCGAGGCCGATGTCCTCGCGGTCGTGCGAGGCGGCATCCAGCTGGAGCAGCGCCTCGAAGGCGCGCGTCTGGATGTCGAGGAGATGGGGCATCGCCATCCCCTTGTTGTCGAGCTTACCGAACGAGATCTCTTTCATCAATTCAGGCATGTCTCACCCACGCAGGAAAAACGGCGGTGGCCCCGACCGCTCCGCGCAAACGCGCGGGGACCGGGGCGAGCCGTCGAGCTGCTTCAGTTGTGTTGCCGTGCAACGAGAGTGATGCACGTAGGCGCCAAGGTGAAGGTCAGGATCGCTCAGGCGACCGGGAGGGCGGGGGCGTCGGATGACGCCACGCGACCTACCGGATCGGTCGGCGTCCTTACTTCACTTCGACGGCCGCGCCCTGCTCTTCCAGCTTCGTCTTGATGGTGTTCGCCTCGTCCTTCGACACGCCCGACTTCACCGCCTGCGGCGCGCCGTCCACGAGGTCCTTCGCTTCCTTCAGGCCGAGGCCCGTGATCTCACGGACGACCTTGATGACCTGGATCTTCTTCGCGCCGGCATCCTTGAGCGTGACCGTGAACTCGGTCTGCTCTTCGACCGCCGGAGCCGCACCCGCGCCGCCACCGGCCGGGGCCGCGCCGCCCACCGGGGCAGCCGCGATCGTGACGTTGAACTTGCTCTTGAACGCTTCGATGAGATCGGCCAGGTCGAACACCGACATGTTGCCGATCGCCTCGAGGATCTCGTCCTTGCTCAGAGTCGCGTTAGCCATTGTGGTTCTCTCCTAAAGTGTTCCCAGGTGTATCCTGGGGCGTGTTGGTCAGGCAGGCCGATTCCTCTGAACCCAGAGGGGGTCGGCCGGTACGCCTGGGAATTATGCGCCTTCGCGCTGGGTCTTCAGTGCCTCGAGGGCACCGGCAAACGTCATCAGCAGTCCATTCATGGCGCCCAGGAAGGCGCCGAGCGGGGACTGCAGTCCGGCTCCGAGCTCGGCCAGCATCTGCTCGCGTGACGGCATCGCGGCGAGCCGCTTCACCTGCGCGGCGTCGATCGCGGTTCCGCTGAGCATGCCGCCCTTCACGGACGGCCGCTGGTCGTTCTCCTTCGCGAAGTCGGAAAGGACCTTCGCTGCTCCGACCGCATCCTTCGCCATGACGAGGCCGGTCGGCCCCTTGAGCCGCTCGCCAACGAGTCCCGACTCGTTCACGGCGCGCAGCGCGAGGGTGTTCTTGATGACCACGTACTCCACCTTCGCCTTGCGCAGGCGCCGGCGGAGCTCGGTCATCCGCTTCACGTTCAGTCCCGTGAAGTCGGTGTAATAGAGCGCCTGGGCGCCCGCGATCTTTTCCTTCAGCTCGATGACGAGCTGCTCCTTGTCGGTTCTCTTCATCGCGCGTTACCGGTAGGGAGTGGTGTCGACAGCCACGCCCGGTCCCATGGTGCTGGAGACAGAGACGGTGCGCACGTAGACGCCCTTGGCCGCACTCGGCTTCGAGCGGATGATCGTATCCATGAACGCGGTGAAGTTGGTCGTCAGCGCGTCGAGCGCGAACGAGACCTTGCCGAGGGGCACGTGCACGTTGCCGCCCTTGTCGACGCGGAACTCGATCTTGCCGGCCTTCGTTTCACGGACCGCCTGGCCGACGTTGAACGTCACCGTCCCCGCCTTCGGGTTCGGCATCAGGCCGCGCGGACCGAGCACGCGGCCGAGCTGGCCGAGCTGCCCCATCTGGTCCGGCGTCGCGATGAGGACGTCGAAATCGAGCCAGCCATCCTTGATGCGCTGCAGGTACTCCACGCCCACGTAGTCCGCGCCGGCCGCCTCGGCCTCACGGGCCTTGTCGCCGACGGCAATCACAAGTACGCGAACCGTCGATCCGGTTCCCGCCGGGAGCACGACCGTGCCGCGCACCACCTGATCGGCGTGCCGGGGATCGACGCCCAGGCGAACCACCGCCTCGACCGTCTCGTCGAACTTGGCGAACGCCGACTTCTTCACGATGTCGAGCGCCTGCTGTGCCTCGTATGGCTTGCCGATCTCGCGATTCTTCGCGGCGGCGTTGTACTTCTTGCCATGCGTCTTCATGCTAGTCCACGACCTCCACACCCATCGAGCGAGCGGCGCCGGCGACCATCGCCATGGCGGACTCGAGCGACTCGGTGTTCAGGTCGGGCATCTTGATCTCGGCGATCTTTTTCAGCTGCGCCTTGGTGATCTTGCCGACCTTGTTGCGGTTGGGCTGACCCGATCCCTTGTCCAGGCCGAGCTCCTTCTTCACCAGGATCGCCGCGGGGGGCGTCTTGAGGATGAAGGTGAACGACTTGTCGGAGAAGATCGTGATCTCGACGGGCAGGATCGTGTCCTGGCCCTGCGTCCGAGCGTTGAACTCTTTGCAGAAGGCCATGATGTTGATGCCCTGCGGGCCGAGCGCCGTGCCGACCGGAGGAGCCGGATTGGCCTTCCCCGCCGGAATTTGGAGCTTCACGAAACCCGATACCTTTTTTGCCACTGCTCTCTCTCCTTAATGGCGTA
>JBJMNM010000492.1:0-5130 GCA_045804305.1 Gemmatimonadaceae bacterium
CGAACGCGCGCAGGCGTTGACCGACGGGCACGGCGTCGTGGAAACGCGCGCGTTGCGCCTCACTGGAGCCGGACAAAACAAGCAGTGGGCCGACCGAGAGTGGCGCGGCCACGTCGGGCGTCGATGTCCGCGGCGCGGTCGTCAACCATGACTCGTATCGCCCGAGCATCGTGTAGACGGCGTCGAGCAGCGCCGGGTCGTTCTGCTTGAAGTCGAGGTTGAGTACGACCAGCGGCCACCTGTCGCGACGCTTCTCGACGAGCGCGCGCTCCATGATTGGCCGGATTCGCTGGAAGAAATACGCATCGAGCGTCGGCGCGCGATCGAGCTCGGACGTGTCGTGCGCGACGACGATCTCGAAACGCCGTTCCCGATCCTGCCTCCAGAAGAGGTCCTGCTCGATTGCGACGGGGAGACCGGTCGACAGCGCGCGGTCGATGCGATCGCGCCATCGGTCGTTCTGCGGATAGGCGTTGTGAGCATCGAGCAACACGCGCTGGCCGGGACCGAAGCCCTTCTGTGCGAGCAGCGCGCCGCTCGCCGGAGTCACCGCAGGTGAGAAGAGGCTGATGGCGACCGTGACCGCAAGCACGATCCGAGAGCTCATGGACGTCAGTGTCCTCTCACGTGGTTCAGATCCCGATGCTGCATCGTCCAGTCCGGGTCTTCTGTCCGTCCTGGCCGAACATCGGCATCAGCGAGCACATTGGCGCGCCAGTCGCGGCCGGCGCGCATCGTGTGCTCGCCTCCAGCAGGAGGCGCGAAGCCGCGTCGGCCACCGCCCCGCCAGAATTATCGCCGTTGCCGGACTTGCCCGGATCTCCGACCCACAAGGTATACTCGGCGACGAACTGGCTCGGCGTGCCGCGACTCGGCGCGACGACCACCGCCATGCCTCCGACGCCCGGGCCCGGTGGGTTGACGAATATCACGGACGCCGTGCGCGGATGATCGTCACTGGGTCGTATCTCAGCAATGTTCGGCGAGGCGCCGAGCGCGGAGCGCACACACGCTACCACTGGTTCCACGGCGGAGTCTGGCGCGACCGCATGCTCGGCATTGTGTGCGGCGGGATGACATGCGACGGCGGCGAGAACGGCGAGGACCGCAGTGGGCTGGCGCATCGAACTCTCGGGTGGACGGATGCCGTCACGGCGGATCGTGTGACAGTCGCCAGCGCACGCTCCAACGGCGAAGTGAGCGGCGGGACGCATAGCCGCGCGATCTTACTCATCGGCCATGGGGCCGGCCAGAGCTGCGGCCGCCACCGTTTCGTATCGGGGTCGCAGTTGAGCTGCAGCGGAAGGTCAGCCTACTAGCGATGGGGTCGGCGGCCGGACGTCACTCGCGGTGCTCATTGGGACGCGAATGGTCGGTCGCCGAGTCGATTCGCGTCCGAAGCACCGTGTCGGCATGCGTGACGGTCACCGTATCGATGCGGAGTCTGACGACTCGTACGCTCACCTCGGCGCCGGTGATCCATCCGGCCGAATCGCCGGCGGCGACCAAGGCGCGGATGCGTTCTGCGATCGCCGGAGTGCTCGCCTTGAGGCTCTTGAGAGGAACGCGAATGAATCCGTTCTGGACCTCGAGGCCCCCCATGGTGAACTCACCCGCCGGAGCCATGACGAGAGTATTCGCGGCGAGGCTGGGGCTGCGATAGACGGGCGTGAGGCGGTCTATCTTGACCTGGATGAGGGTGTCGCGGGCGCTTTGCGCTGCCGCGGATGACGCGATGAATGAGACCGCGAATGAGGAGAGCAGTAGCGCAGTGAAGTGACGTCGCATCGTTCGCGCTCGGTGGTGGGAGGTGATGGCCCCTTGAATCTCGCGAGTTCGCAATCTTCTCGCCGCGGCGGCAGCGCTCGGTTCGGCGAATGAGCTGGGGCCGTTGTGATTCGTGCCTCAGCGTGCTGTGTCAGTGGAAGTACTGGTGGTTGATGATCCAAACCATCAACGCAGCCCACTTGGCACCCCAGTTCTGTACCCGGGATCGTCCGTGGTTAGTCCTGCCGGTGCCATATAGCCATCGAGATGAGCCCGATGTTGACGAATACGTCGCTCACGACCTTCTCCCGCAAGTTCGGATGTCGGCCTAGGGCCTGAGTCTCGCTGCCCGAGCCAGACTGCCTGCGTCTCATCTGCCGCACCATGCGATCAGACGCGGCGTCGCCGGCGCTCGCGCGCTATGACGAGGCGGCGCGCATCCTCACCGGCACGCCCGTCGCGCGGGCCGAGGACGCAGTGGAGTGGCTGCGCGCGCTCGTCGAGGAGCTGCACGTGCCGCGGCTCGGCGCGTACGGTGTGACGGAGGGCGACATCGCGCGCATCGTCTAGCCGGCGCGCCGCGCGAGCAGCAGGCAGGGGAACCCGATCGTGTTGACGGATGACGAGCTGGGCCAAGTCCTGCGCGCCGCACTCTAGTGACGCGAAGCTCGACGAAACGCACGGCGACGTGCTGAGGCGGACGCTCGTCGACTCCTGAGCCAGCGCGGCGACGCGCGGCATTGCGGCCGTCGTCGAGGGGTCGCATACTCTGCCTCGCGCCTTCCTCCCTGTCGACCTTTCAATGCCCGCAGGACCCACGTTGGTGAGCTCGGCCGAGCCATCGTGACCGACGTCCTCGGCCGCCTCAGCTCCGCGCTGGAGCAGCGCTACCGCGTGGAGCGAGAGCTCGGCGCCGGCGGTATGGCGACGGTCTATCTCGCGCGAGACCTCCGCCACGATCGCGACGTCGCGATCAAGGTCCTGCACCCCGACCTCGGTGCGGCGCTCGGCGCCGAACGATTCCTGGCCGAGATCCAGACGACGGCGCGGCTGCAGCACCCGCACATCCTCCCGCTGCTCGAGAGCGGCGAGGCGGACGGGCTGCTCTACTACGTGATGCCGGTCGTGACGGGTGAGAGCTTGCGCGCGCGCCTTGACCGCGAGCGCCAGCTTCCGCTCGACGACGTGCTGCGCATCGCGCGCGAGGTGGCGGACGCGCTCGCGGCGGCACACGCGCTCGGCATCCTGCACCGCGACATCAAGCCGGAGAACATCCTCATCGGGCGCGGGCACGCGCTCGTCGCCGACTTCGGCATCGCGCTCGCCGTGCAGACGGCCGGCGGGCAACGCATGACGCAGACGGGGATCTCGCTCGGCACGCCGCAGTACATGTCGCCCGAGCAGGCGATGGGCGACCGCATCATCGACGCGCGCACGGACATCTACTCGCTCGGCGCCGTCACCTACGAGATGCTGACCGGCGATCCGCCGTTCAGCGGCTCGACGGTGCAGGCGATCGTCGCCAAGGTGCTGACCGAACGTCCGACGGCGCCAACGGCGGTGCGCGACACGGTGCCGCCGGCCGTGGAGCGCGCCGTGCTTCGAGCGTTGGCGAAGCTTCCCGCAGATCGCCACGCGTCCGTGGAGAAGTTCGCCGAGGAGCTGACGCGCATCGACACGGTGGCGCCTGCGAGAACTGTGACAGTGCCGATCGAGCCGGCGCGTCGCGCGACGCGTGCGCGGGCGGGCGACGTCGGCGTGCTGGCTGGGGCTGTGCTGCTCACGGCCGCCGTCACCTGGTGGGTGGCGCGTCACTCGAGTGCGCCGGAGGCGGCGTGGTCGTCGTTCACCCGGCTCACGGACGCCGCTGGCGTGGAGACGAGCCCCAGCCTCTCGCCGGATGGTCAGTACTTCGCGTATTCGAGCGACGCGCGCGGCACGTTCGACATTTACGTGCAGCGTGTGGGCGGTCGGACGCCGGTGTTGGTGGCTGGCGATTCGACGGTCAACGAGATGGCACCGGCGTACTCGCCGGATGGACAGCACATCGCGTACAACGTGCGCGGCGGCGGGATCTTCGTCGTCGGCGCGACGGGCGAGTCGCCGCGGCGGCTTACATCGTTCGGCGGCGACGCCGCCTGGTCGCCCGACGGCACGCGCATCGTGTTCGGCTCGGAAGAGGTGCGGTCGGCATACAACGTCAACGCGAGCGGCACGCTCTGGACGGTCGATGTTGCAGGCGGCGAGCCGAAGCGACTCGACCGCGGGGAGACGAATCACGGACTGTATCAGCCGGTGTGGTCCCCTTCCGGGACGCGCATCGCGTTCTGGTCCGCCACCGGTGGACAACGCGATCTGGAGACCGTGCGCGCCGACGGGAGCGATCGCGTCAAAGTGACGAACGACCCCGACGTGGATTGGGCACCGGCGTGGTCGGCGGACGGCAAGTCGTTGTACTTCGCGAGCGACCGAGGCGGCACGATGGGCCTCTGGCGCATCGCGGTGGACGAATCGTCCGGACAGGCGACCGCGGCACCCGCGTTGGTCGCGTCAGGAGTCGATGCGGCGATGGACCTCCCACGCCTGTCCCGGGACGGTACGGCGCTGATCTTCCGCTCGCAGCTCGAGTCGGTGAACCCCGCGGCCATCGCGTTCGATCCCACGACGGCGCACGGCAGCGGCGTCACGCTCCTCCAGCGTCGCACGGGCACGTTGTCACCGACGGACGCGTCGCCCGATGGGAAGTGGCTCGCGCTGGAGAGCGCGCTCGAGCGACAGCAGGATCTCTTCATCATGCATCCCGACGGCTCCGGGCTCACGCGCATCACCGACGACGCAGCGCGAGACTGGGGTCCTCGATTCACGAGCGACGGCGATGCGCTGGTGTTCTACTCGAACCTGAGCGGGCGATACGACATCTGGTCGATCCGGCTCGACGGCAGCGGGCGCACGAAGCTCACGAACCTCGCGCCGGGTGCGGTGTTCGGAACGTTCGCGCCCGACGGCAAGCGGCTGCTCGCCGGCGTGGTCCCGCGGAGTGCAGCGATCGGCACCGCTCCCTGGCCCCTCACGAATGCGACGGCCAAGCCGCTCACCGGCCGCGAGGTTCCCGGCGGCACCATCATGCCGACGTACTGGTCCCGGAGTGGACGCTGGATCTCGGGCTACGTCGTCACTCCGGCGGGGGAGATAATCGGCCATGGCGTCGTCGACGTCGCCACGGGCAAGTCACGCCGGTTGAACGGCGACTCGCGCAGCGTCGACGTCGCGTGGCTGCCCGGCGATCAGCAGGTCGTCTACTTCACCAACCAGGGCAAGCTGGTCATACAGGACGTGCTCACGCTCGCGCGCAAGGACGTCACG
>JBJMNM010000493.1:0-14342 GCA_045804305.1 Gemmatimonadaceae bacterium
CGCGGAGGGCGAGGCGGCGCGCTCGCTCGGCGTGGACGTGTTCAACATCACGCCCGGCACGCTGCCGGTCTCCACGGCGGCGAGCGGGTTCGATCAATTTCTCAAGGGCACGGAGTTCGAGGCCGGCAAGTACGTGAACCCGCGCACCTTCGTGTCGGTCGTCACCACGGCCGGCGGAGTCGCCTGCTTCGGCGGGAAGGGTGCGCAGGATCCCAACAATCCGACGAGCGGCGCGTGCGCACCGCCCGGCCTGACGATCACGCACCGCACGGCCAAGGGCTACCGCTTCGAGGCGGGCTACACGCCGCGGTACATTCCCCAAGCACCGACGCTCGCCGGACAGGCCGCGCCCGCGATCGGGCAGCTCGGGGCGTTCATCATTCGGGAGTGGCGATTCTAGACTCGCGTTCCACTATACGGTGATCTGGAGCGGTGCGCCGCAAGATCAAGGGCGTGGCACTGCTCCAACATCCAGCGCGCGTGGACGTCAGTGTCCGGTGCGCTCGACGGTCTTGCCGGAGAAGTTCTCCGTCGTGACGTCCTTGTTCGCCTCGAGCGAGCGCACGTAGCTCACCAGCATCCAGATCTGGTCGGGGGAGATGAGGCTGCCCCAGGCGGGCATGCCTTCAGGGCGCCCCTGATAGATGGACTCGAAGACTTCGCTGGGCGCTCCGCCGAAGTGCCAGCGGCCGTCGGCGAGGCTGGGACCCATGGCGCCGCTGCCCTCGGCGCCGTGACAGTCGAGACAGTTGTACGCGATGAAGAGCTTCGCTCCCATCGCGACCGCATTGGGATCGCCTTCGTGCGGATTCCGGAGCACCAGTCCTGCGGGCGGCGTGACCATGCCCGGCTGGATGTGCTCGGGATGCGTGACGAACCGGCCGGCGAGGTCGCCACCGGACGGCGACGTCGCCTGCGCGGGAGCCACCGCGACCCGACGCGCCGTGTCCTGCGCGCGGGAATCCCGCAGCAGTCCGGGCGCAGCCAGCGCGACCAGCGCGACGGAGAGCGCAACGGCGAACGCGGCGCCGGTCGTGCGATGGTGTCGAGTCATTGGACGTCCTCTCCGTTCGAGCCCGAGCGCACGTCGTGCACGACCTGCGCCACCTGGAACACGCCGCTACAACGCGAACACGAACAGCATCCCGCCCCAGCTCGTCCAGCGCGCGAGGTCCGGCAGCGTGGACCCGCGCTCGCGCACGTCGTAGGGAAGGTTCGCCGCCACGTCGCCGGCGATGAGCAGCCCCATGTCGCCGCCGATGCCCGCGTACACCGCCACATACTGCTTGCCATCGGGGCCGAGGTACGTCATGGGGTTTCCGACGACGCCGGAGCCGACCCTGAACTTCCATAACACTTCGCCAGTGCGTGCATTCGCCGCCTTGAACCAGCCGTCGAGCGTGCCGTAGAACACCACGTCGCCCCTGGTGGCGAGCGCGCCACCCCACACGGGATAGGGCTCCTTGATCCCCCACACCTTGCGACCGGTGGTGGCATCCCATGCCATGAACTCGCCGCGGTAGCCACCCGGTCCCGCGACCTCGGGCGCATTGCCGCCGATGTACGGCGTGCCGGCGATGTAGCTCACCGGGCGCGCCTCGAAGTCCATGCAGAGGTTGTTCGTCGGGACATAGAACAATCCCGTCACCGGTGAGAACGCGGCGGGCTGCTGATTCTTTCCGCCCTCGAGGCTCGGACAGATGTTGATGACCTTGCCTGGCGCTTCCGTGGACTTGCCGTGGGCGATCTGCGGCCGTCCAGTCGCGAGATCGACGCCGGTAGACCAGTTCATGGGCACGAACGGCTTGGCGAGGATCACCTCACCCGTGGCGCGGTCCATCGTGTAGGCGAAGCCGTTGCGGTCGAAATGTACGAGCGCCTTGCGCGTGCGGCCGCCGATCGGCAGGTCGACGAGGATGTTCTCGTTCACGGCGTCGTAGTCCCAGACGTCGTGCGGCGTGGGTTGGAACGCCCAGATCATCTCGCCGGTGTCGGCGTCGCGGGCGATGATCGCCGCGCTCCACTTGTTGTCACCGGGGCGCTGGCGACCATTCCACGGTCCCGGGTTCGACGTGCCATGATAGACGAGGTTGAGCTCGGGATCGTACGACAACCAGCCCCATACCGTCGCGCCTCCCTGCTGCCACGTGCTGCTCGGCCAGCTCGTGGCTCCTTGATTGGGGGACTTGTCCCCCGTGCCATAGAACGGCTTGAACCGCGCGCCCACCTTGATGTCCGCGTCGGGGCCGACGTTGTACGCCCGCCATATCTCCTTACCGGACATCTCATCGACAGCGGCGATCCAGCCTCTCACGCCCATCTCGCCGCCGCTCGAGCCGACGATGACTTTCCCCTTCACGACCAGCGGCGCCATCGTCATCGTCTCGCCCTTGCCGAGGTTTCCCATCCGGGTGCTCCAGAGGAGCTTGCCGGAGGCGGCATCGATGGCGACGGTGTGCCCATCCAACAGGTTGTAGAAAATCTTGCCATTCGCGTAAGCCGCGCCACGGTTCACCACGTCGCAGCAGGCGAGACCGACCGCCGCCTGCGCGTTCTCGGGGCGGACCTTCCACTTGAGCGGCTGCCCCTCCTGCGCGAGGTCGATCGCGTACGAGACGTTCGGGTAGGGCGTGACGACGTACATCGTGTTGCCGACGACGAGGGGCTGGCCCTCGTGGCCGCGGAGCACGCCTGTTGAAAACGTCCACGACGCGTGCAGGTTCTTCGCGTTGGCGGCGGTGATCTGATCGAGCTCGCTGAAGCGCGAGCTGGAGTAGTCTCCCGCGGGAATGGCCCACTCGCCGGCCGGTCCAGCCCGCGGCGCGGCAATGCGAGTGCCCGCCACAGTCACGGCCGCCGGATTGCTCGTGTTCGACGTGGCGGCATTGTCGCCGCGAGAGCAGGCACTCGCGACGGCGAGCGTCACAGCGAGCGCGCACCGGCGGGCCACGACGCTGCGTGTGGTCATGACTTCTTCTCGGGCATCAGATAATCCTGCGAGGCGACGGCCTGCCACCGGCCATTCATGCGCACCCAGGTATCCGTGTAGCGATAGCGTCGATCGAACGGCCCGCCCGGTCCGCGCCCCTTCATGCGAAGGATGCCCGTCACCACGGCCGCGTTGCCGTACACGTTCGCGCGCATGTCGGCATTCGACGCCTCGGTGACGGTATCGGTGCCCGAGACGAATGCGGCGATGCCGGCCTTGCGATCCATCAGGCCCGACTCGTCGGAGTAGACCCATCGGGGCGCGATCAATCGGCCGAGCGCGTTGGCGTCGCGACGAACGACGGCCCGCGCCCATGCGTCCTCGACACGATAGAGCTCGCGCTCGGCGGCAGCAGGGGATGACGTGCGCGCGGCTGTCGGCGCCTGTGCACCGGTCGTCGGCCAGCCGATGCCGAGTCCGATCAGCGCTGCCGCCAGCGCGACGCGGCTACTCCCCAAAGCTGGGCTCATACTGTCCCTCCGGCGTGACCTGCAGCTTCAGTCGATCAATCGTGCGAGCGCAGGTGTTCCAGCGCAGGATGGCGTCGTCGTTGCCGGCCTGTCGCAGCTGCTCCGCCTTCTCGAATGACTCCATCGCGGACCGGAGCGACTCGTACGCCATCGCTTCGGCATGCATCACCGCGTGCGCGAGCTGCGCATGACCCAGGCGCTCGTCGATGATGCCGGCGTAATATGCCTTCTGATACGGATCAGTGAGGCGCGCCAGCACTTCACGGGCACGGCCGGCGAGCTCACGGGACTCGAATCCGAACTGGTCGGTGATGGCGAGCAGCAGCATGATGAGCACCTGCTGGTTGGCCGGCTCCACCTGGAGGATGTCGAGGCAGATGCTCTCGGTGGCCCACGACTGGTTGAGCAGCCGGTATCGCTCCGCCTTCTGCACGGCGCGAGGGATCGCCTCGCGCGAGATCGTCTTCAGTTCGAGCATGGCTGGTCTCCGTGATGCGGGCTCGCTCAGCGCTTTCGGGGTCCGCGGACGAGTCGGACGAGAGCGTGAAGTGGATCGAAATACCGATCCACCACGCGTTCCTTGAGTGGAATGATCGCGTTGTCGGTGATCGTGATGTGCTCGGGGCAGACCTTGGTGCAGCACTTCGTGATGTTGCAGTACCCGATCCCGAAGTCTTCTTTCAGCTCGGCGGTGCGATCGGCGACGTCGAGCGGATGCATCTCCAGCGCCGCCGCGTACACGAGATAGCGCGGACCAACGAACTCCTCGTGCAGCTGATGGTCGCGCAACACGTGGCACACGTCCTGGCAGAGGAAGCACTCGATGCACTTCCGGAACTCCTGCACGCGGTCGACGTCCACCTGGTCGATCCGCCAGGTTCCATCGGGCGCGTCCGGCGGGCGCGGCGTGAACGGCTTGATGCGCGGCTTGACGCGGAAGTTCCAGGAGACGTCGGTCACCAGGTCGCGCACGTGTGGGAAGGCCCGCATCGGCTCGACCGTGACCGGCTCGTCAGCGGGGAGCTCATCCAGCCGCGTCATGCACATGAGCTTGGGCTTGCCGTTGATCTCGGCCGAGCAGGAGCCGCATTTGCCGGCCTTGCAGTTCCAGCGTACGGCGAGGTCGTTCGCCTGCTCCGCCTGGATCTGGTGCACCGCATCCAGCACGACCATGCCGTCGTTGACTTCCGTGCTGTAGTCGTGGAAGGCGCCCGTGCCGTCGGCACCTCGCCACAGCCGGAAGCTGCGCGTGCCGTGACCGACCGTGCTATCCTGCGCGCGCTGTGCCGCGGTATAGGCATCGCCGGCGCCTTGGTTCTGGGCAGCGGGAGCACTCATCACTGCATCTCCTTGATGATCGCGGCCAGCTCGGGGGGCATGGGAGCGATCGGTTCACGCACGAGGTCCATGGCTCCGCCACTCCCCAGGCGCGTCACGTGGTTGATCGTGGCGAACGCGGGATCCTTGTCCGGATAGTCGTCGCGAAAGTGTCCGCCGCGGCTCTCCTTGCGAGCAAGCGCCGAGCGTGTGATCGCCTCGGACACGATGAGCAGGTGACGGAGATCCAGCGCCGTGTGCCATCCCGGATTGAACTCACGGTTACCCGGGACGGCAACCCGCTCGGCGCGGCGCGCGAGCGATTCGAGCTCGGCGAGCGCCTGCTGCATCTCCCGCTCGGCGCGTACGATGCCGACCTGATTCTGCATGGTCGCCTGCAACGCCTCCTGCACCTGATACGGGCCTTCCGTTCCACCCGACCGGCTGAAGGGAGCGAGGGCGCGGCTGGCCGCCTCCTCGACTTCGCCCGCATCAACGGACACCGGTGGTTGCTCTCGCGCGAACCGTGCCGCATGCTCCCCAGCGCGCTTGCCGAACACGAGCAGATCGGAAAGAGAATTGCCACCGAGTCGGTTCGCGCCATGCAGCCCGGCGGCGCACTCGCCGCACGCATAGAGGCCCTGCACCGTCGACATCTGCGTGTCGCCGTCCACGCGAATGCCTCCCATGATGTAGTGCGTCGTGGGGCCGATCTCCATCGCGTCCCGGGTTATGTCGATCCCCGCGAGCTGCATGAACTGGTGGTACATGCTCGGCAGCTTCTTCCGGATGTGCTCCGCCGCGTTGGGCAGACGCTCCTTGATCCAGGAGATGTCGAGGTACACGCCGCCGTGCGGGGAACCCCGCCCTTCCCTGACCTCGCGTACGATCATGCGCGCAACGTGGTCGCGCGTGAGCAGCTCGGGGGGACGGCGGGCCTCCTTGTCGCCCTGGGTGTAGCGCCAGCCCTCCTCTTCGCTATCCGCCGTCTGTGCCTTGTAGTTGTCCGGAATGTTGTCGAACATGAAGCGCTTGCCGTCGCGATTCCGGAGCACGCCCCCTTCCCCGCGCACGCCCTCGGTGACGAGGATGCCGCGCACGCTCGGCGGCCAGATCATCCCGGTGGGATGGAACTGCACGAACTCCATGTCCTGGAGCGCGGCGCCGGCGAGATACGCGAGTGCGTGGCCATCACCCGTGTACTCCCAGCTGTTGCTCGTGATGCTGTATGCGCGGCCGATGCCGCCGGTCGCCACGATGACCGCCTTGGCGCGGAACAGTCGGAAGCGGCCGCGCTCCCGATCGTAGGCGAAGGCCCCGGCAATACGGTCGCCGTCGCGCAGCAGCGTGAGCACGGTGCACTCCATGTGCACGTCGATGCCCTGATGGATGCCGTGATCCTGGAGCGTGCGGATCATCTCCAGGCCGGTCCGGTCGCCCACGTGCGCGAGGCGGGGATATCGATGACCGCCAAAATTGCGCTGGAGGATGCGACCATCCGCGGTGCGGTCGAACAGCGCGCCCCACGCCTCGAGCTCTCGCACCCGATCCGGCGCTTCGCGAGCGTGGAGCTCGGCCATGCGCCAGTTGTTCACGTACTGTCCGCCGCGCATCGTGTCGGCGAAGTGCACTCGCCAGTTGTCGCGGTCATCCACGTTCGCGAGCGCGGCGGCCACACCGCCCTCCGCCATCACCGTGTGCGCCTTGCCGAGCAGCGACTTGCACACCACGCCCACGGATACTCCCCGTGACGCAGCCTCGATGGCTGCACGCAGGCCGGCGCCGCCGGCGCCGATGACGAGAACATCGTGATCGACGGTCTGATATTCGGTCATGTCACGTCGTGCGAGTTGGCTGCCGTGTCCTCCGCGCTCACAACAACCGCCAATCGTGCCATACACCCATCGAGCACATGCGGACGTACACGTCGGTGAACGCCACCCAGAACAGGCTCGCCCAGGCCCAGTTCATGTGGCCGCGGTTCAGGCAGCTCACGCACTCGTACGCCGTGCGCCGTACCGGCCGGCCCGACAGCCGGTGGAGGTAGCCACCCGCGAGGTGCCGCAGCGAGTGACAACCGAGCGTGTAGCCGCTGAGCAGGATGACGTTGATGGTGAGCACCAGTGAGCCCACGCCGATTCCGAAGCGCTTCGCGCCAGCCGCGTCGGCGAACCAGAAGCCGTTCCATGCGTCAGTTGCGAGGATGACGAGGAAGAGCAGCGCGAAGTAGAGGAAATAGCGGTGCACGTTCTGGAGGATCAACGGCAGCTTCTTCTCGCCGCGATAGCTCTTGCGCGGCTCACCGACGCTGCAGCCGGGGGGATCGGCCCAGAACGCCTTGTAGTAGGTGCCGCGGTAGTAGTAGCAGGTGAAGCGAAAGCCGCCGGGAAAGGGGAGGATCAGCAGTGCCGGCGAGATAGCGGGGATCCACCACGGCGCCTTCCTGAACCAGGCATGCGGCGAGCTGCCGACGATCAGGGGCGAGTAGAAGGGCGAGAGATACGGCCCGTACTCGAAGTGCGCGTTCTGGAACGCGGCCCAGGTGGCGTAGCCGAGAAAGGAGCTGAGTACGATGAATGCGCCCAGTGGCGGGAGCCACCACGCATCTCGCCGCATCGTTTCGCCGAATCGGCGACGAGTGAGCTGAACGACCGCTTGCCCCATCGATCCCGTCTCCCTGGTTGCGGAGTCGGGCTAAGGTAGAGTCGGTGAAATGGGGTGGGAAGAGGGTCTGCTCAGCCGCTCGCGGTCTCGACGCTCGTGGCCACGTTTCGCTCGCTCTCCGTTCGGCGCCGCGTCTGTTCCTGCTCCGCGAGCACGCGCTCGACGTTCAGCAGCAAGACGAAGCGTCGACCGGCCTGCGCCATGCCGGCGAGGTAGTCGGCGGGTACCGCGGTGCCGAATGCAGGAGGCGGCTCGAACGCATCCGGCGCGAGCTCGAGCACGCCACCCACGGCCGTGGCCGCGAGACCGATCGTGGTCGGCTGCCCATCGAGCAGCAGCTCCACGACGACGACGCAGCCCCGCGCGATCGGCGCGCTCGCGCGGAGCCCGAAACGCTCGGCGAGGTCGACGATCGGAATGGCCCCGGCGTGGGGGGGACCGGGATCGTCGAGAATATCCGTCACCCGGAGGATCGGGAGGCCGTACTCCTCGCCCGCGAGGAAAATACTGAGGAACTGCGAGCGCGCTTCGCTCGCGCCGGCGGCTGTCATTGGCGTGCTCTGGCGAGGATGGGTGCCAGCGATGCCGGGATGCCTCGCATCGTGACCTTCGCTTGGCGACACCGTCATGGTATCGAATGGTCGAGCACCCGGTCCAATACCTCGTTCGCGCGCTCGTGATGCGTTGGCCGCGTCAAATCGACCTGATTGCCCCTCGTCAATGCCGTGCGGGTATGCCAAGACCTCTCACCCGGCATCGCTGGCCACCGATCGCATGAATCTGAAGCAGTTGCAGTATCTGGTCGCGGTGGCTGACGAGGGTGGGTTCCGGCAAGGGGCGGCGCGCCTTCGTGTCGCACAGCCGGCGCTGTCGAGACAGGTGCAGAACCTCGAGCGTGAGCTCGGGTTGCAGCTGTTCGATCGCAACACGCGGAAGGTGTCACCCACACCCGCCGGGGAGGCCTTCCTTCACGGCGTGCGGCTCGTGCTCGGAGGCATCGCCGACAGCGTGCGCCGAGCGCGTCTCGCGAGCGAAGGGCGGCTCGGGCGCTGCGTGATCGCTGCGTCGCTCCCCTCCCTCTCCAACGGCGCGCTCTCGCGGGCGGCCGAGCGCATCGCCACGGAGCATCCGGAGATCGAGCTCACGATCCTCGAGGCGGACGTGCCCGACCACTGGGAGATGCTGCGTCGAGGACAGGTGGATCTCGCGCTCGGGCTGCGCCCTCCCGCTGCCATCGAGGGGATAGCCTCGGAAACGTTGTGGGCGGACACCATTCGCTGTGCGCTCGTGCCCGTGGACCATCGCTTCGCGCGGCGCGCCACGGTGCGCCTGGCGGAGCTGCGCGACGATCCCTATCTCGCGCTCGAGCCGTCGCTGAACGAGACACTGTGGACGGAGATGGAGACAGCGCTCCGTCGCGCGGGCGTGCTGGACGGTCGCACGCGCATGGTGGGAAGCGCGAGCGGTGTGCGCACGCTGGTGGCCGCGGGCAAGGGCTGGTCGCTGGTCTCGGAGGCGTATCTCGAGCACCCGCCCACCGGTACGGCGGCGCTGCTCGTCGAGGACTTCTCGGTGTCGGCCGAGCGTGCCGCGCTCTGGCGCGCTGACGACGAGCGTGGCGTGGTGACGCTCGTGCGAGACGTCCTGCGTGCCGTGATCGCGAACGCGCCAACGCCCTCACGCGCGAGCCGGGCGGTCCGTGGCACCTCGCGCAACGTGCTGGATGACGATGCGAACATGGTCCCGCGCTCGCTCGAGCTGCGACATCTCGAGTACCTCACCGCCGCCGTGGATGCCGCGAGCATCGGACGCGCCGCCGAGGAGCTCGGCATCGCCCAGCCAGTGCTCTCGCGCCAGCTCAAGGATCTGGAGCAGGTGGTGGGAGTCGAGCTGCTCGAGCGCGGACGGCGCGGTGTGCGGGCCACCACGGCCGGTGAGATTCTCGTGCGCGACACGCGCCGCGCCGTCGAGGGGATCGAGGCGGCACGTCAGGCCGCGCGTCGGGCGTTTCGCTCCGCACAGGGTCAGGTCGTCGTCGCCACGATCAGCACGCCGATGGGTACGCACGTCGTCGCGAGCGTGCTCGGCGACTGCGCGCGCACGGTGCCCGAGCTCGAGATCGAGATCGTGGAGGTTCCCTCGATCGATCAGCGGACCGCGTTGCTCAACGCCGTCGTGGACGTCGGATTCTGCGTCACGCTCAGCGCGCCGGTGGACTCGTGGATCGAGCGTGAGCACCTACTCGACGATCCGATCGACTGCGTGCTGCTTTCGCGCGACCATCCGCTCGCGCAGCGCGAGCGGGTGGAGCTCGCCGAGCTGGCGTCGCTGCCCTTCCTGTTCGCGGCGCGAGGATCGCACCCGGCCTTTCACGATCTGGTGATGCACCAGCTCGCGCGACTCGACTTCGCCTCCCCGGTGGATTCCACCTTCCAGTCGCTCTATCTACGCTGGGCGCGAACCGCGGAAGGCAAAGGGTGGTGTCTCGGCTTCCGCTCTCAGCGGCGCGTGACGCCGCGCGGCACGGTTGCGATCGGCGTGGATGGACTCCTCGTGCCCTGGGGGATGGAGCTCATCTGGCGGCGCGGCGAGGACCAGGGGAGGGTGGGCGAGCTGATCGATGCCTTTCGCCGAGCAGCAGCGACCGAGCGGGGACGGGCGAGCTCGTGCTCCTGAGAGCTCGCCGCCGCTGTCGGAGTCAGCGCGACATCCCGCGCGCGTACCCGGCCACCGCCACCAGATGACAGGCGCTGCCTCCCAGCACGAACAGGTGCCAGACGAAGTGTCTGTACCGGAGCCGGTCGTTCGCGAAGAAGTACACGCCGAGTGAATAGCTCGCGCCGCCGGCGAGCAGCCATCCGAGTCCCGCCGGACCGAGCGCGACGTACAGCGGTCGCAGCGCCACGACGGCGATCCATCCCATGAGCAGGTAGACGGCCGTGGACAACCGCGGATACCGATAGCCGACGCCCGCCTTGAGCGCGATGCCGGCGATCGCCAGTCCCCAGATCGTGCCGAGCAGGGTCCAGCCCCAAGCGCCGCGCAGGGCGCCGAGCGCGAACGGCGTGTACGTGCCCGCGATGAGCAGGTAGATCGCTCCGTGATCGAGCGCGCGGAGGATGCGCTTGGCCGGAGTGCGAGCGGGCATCGCGTGGTAGAGCATCGACGCGCCGTAGAGCAGGACGAGCGTCGCGCCGTAGACGGCGCCTGCGACCACCTGCCATGGATCGTCACGTCGATGCGCCGCGATGACCAGCGCTGGCAGTGCGACGATGCCCATGACGAGCCCGACACCGTGGCTCACCGCATTGGCGATCTCTTCTCCCAGCGTCTGCGCGCGATCGGTCACGCGATGAATCTACACGAGCGGCCTCGTCCGCCACGATGGCCGACGGACACAGGACTTTCGTCCAATGGCGGGCACCGGGATTGCTCTTTCATGGCGCACACTTCAGGGAGGGGCAGCATGATACGAACCCACTCGTTCGCGCGCATCGCGGCGGCTGCGCTGCTGATCGGCGGCAGCGCCTGCTCGGGCGCCGGCGGACTCGGCAATGTTCTTGGAAGCGTCCTAGGCCAGGGCCAACAGCAGGGCGGACAGGTCAGCGGGTACGTCCAGAGCGTCGACTCGAGATCGCAGCAGGTGTATCTCCAACAGCAGAACGGTCAGACGCTCGCGTTGGCGTATGACAACAACACCCAGGTGGTCTTCCAGAATCAGCGCTACAACGTGACCAACCTGGAGCGCGGGGATCAGGTGACGGCGCGCGTGCAGTCCATGAACAACGGCGGCTACTACACGGACTACGTGCAGGTCGATCAGTCCGTCTCCACGTCCACCGCCAACGGTGGGCAGCCTCTGCAGACGCTACAAGGCACGGTCCGGGCGATCGATCAGAGCAACGGGCTCTTCACGATGGATCTCCAGAATGGGAACCGCGTGACGGTGCAGTTGGCTCAACGGCTGAATCGGGCGGATTACGATCGGTTCCGGTCGCTGCGCTCGGGCGACTATGCGCGATTCTACGGGGTGTTCCTGGGCCAGGCACGCGCCGAGCTTCGCCAGTTCTATTAGCCTTCGCGGCTCCGTCATGACGTGCGGGCGGCTGGTGGCGACGTTCGCGTTGCCGCCGGCGCGCCGCGCACGAAGGCGATGTAGTCGGTGCTCGCCGGCTCGCCTCCGCCCTGGCGAGTGAGGAGCGCGATCTGCCCACGGTGATACGCGCCATGCATCGCCACGTGCACGAGGATGTCGTCCACGCGATCACGGAAGCGCCGCCCCGCGCTGTTCGTGTAGTCCACCTCGCGCGCCAGATCGCCCGGACCCAGTGAGGCGACATACCGCCGGAGCTCCGCCGCGGTGTCGCGGGCGAGCGCGGCAGCGGCGGCGAGATCGAGGTTCGGCCACACGGGATGCTGCGGCTGCCGTTCCTTCAGCCGTGCGAGCCACACGTGCTCCGCGGCGGCCACGTGCGCAAACAGCTCGGTGGCGCGCGCCGCCTCGGCGCTCGACGCCGGCATGGCACGCAGCGCATCGCGTGCATTGGCATCCGCCCACGCAAGATGGTCGAAGAGTCTCCCGAGCATGTGACGGCGAAGCTAAGGCACCCGGATACAAGGTGGAAGATGGCCGCGCGCGCGACCATATTCCGCGACTGCATGCCCGACCTATCCACCGAACTCAGCGAAGCGCTGGCTGGCCGCTACGCGATCGAGCGTGAGCTCGGGCGCGGTGGGATGGCGACCGTCTATCTCGCCCAGGAACACAAGCACAATCGGCAGGTCGCGATCAAGGTGCTGCACCGCGAGCTCGGCGCATCGCTTGGCGCCGAGCGGTTCCTTCAGGAGATCGGCATCGTCGCGCGGCTGAGCCATCCGCACATCGTGCCCCTGATCGACTCGGGGAGCGCGGGCGGGCTGCTGTACTACGTATCGCCGTTCGTGCCGGGCGGGTCGCTGCGCGACCGCATCGTGCGCGAGCAGCGGCTGCCCGTGGCCGAGGCGCTGCGCATCGCGCAGGAGGTGGGCACTGCGCTGGACTACGCGCATCGCGGCGGCTTCGTGCATCGGGACGTGAAACCCGAGAACATCCTGTTCAACGACGGACAGGCGGTGCTCGCCGATTTCGGCGTGGCGCGCGCGAGCACCGCCACGCCATCCGACATCGTCACCGAAGCCGGCATGGCGCTCGGCACGCCGACGTACATGAGTCCCGAGCAGGCGGCCGGCGATCGCGACGTGGGCGTGGGCACCGACGTGTACAGCCTGGCGTGCGTGGTGTACGAGATGCTGGCGGGCGAGCCGCCCTTCACCGGCGCGAACGCGCGCGCCGTGCTCATGAAACAGGTGATGGACGCGCCGCGGCCCATTCGGGCACTGCGGCCAGAGGTCCCCGCCTCCGTGGAGCGCTCACTGGCACGGGCGTTGGCCAAGGAGCCCCACGACCGCTACTCGCACGCGTCGGAGTTCGCCGCTGCGCTCCAGGCGAAGGAACCCGAGCTGCACCTGCTCCCATCCACCACGCGGAGCATCGCCGTGCTCCCGTTCGTCAATGCCAGCCCCGACGCCGAGAACGAGTACCTCAGCGACGGGATCACCGACGAGCTGATCGACGCGCTGGCGAAGGTGGACGGCCTGCGCGTCGCGTCGCGTACGTCCGTGTTCGCGCTGAAGGGAAAGCCGCAGGATGTTCGCGCGATCGGTGCGCTGCTCGGTGCGTCCGAAGTGCTCGAGGGGACGGTGCGCCGCGCGGGCGACCGGCTGCGGATCACGGCGCAGCTCACCTCCACCGAGGATGGGCGGCTCATCTGGTCGCAGCGCTACGATCGCACGCTGCACGACGTGTTCGCCATTCAGGACGAGATCGCGCGCACCATCGTCGATACGCTGCGCGTCACCTCGTTCGCCGATTTCGCGTCGCCGGTGGCGCGGCGGTACACGGGCAGCGTGGCGGCCTATCATCTCTATCTGCGCGGCCGCTACGCCTGGAACAAGCGCACGCAGGAAGGCGTGGCCGAGGCGATCGAGTACTTCCAGCAGGCGATCGCCGAGGATCCCGCGTATGCGCTTGCCTACACCGGCCTGGCGGACGCGTATGCACTTCACGTGGACTACCGCAGCGTGCCCGTGCACGAGGGATTCGCGAAGGCCAAGGACTACGCCCGGAAGGCGCTCGCGCTCGATGATGGGCTGGCCGAAGCCCACGCGTCGCTCGCGTGGAGTCTGTTCGTGTACGATTGGGACTGGACTGGCGCGGCGAAGGAGTTTCGGCGCTCCATCGCCCTCGATCCACGCTATGCGACCGCGCATCAGTGGTACGCGTTCCTGCTGGCGTCGCGCGGACAGCTCGAGGAAGCGCTGGTGGAAGGGCACACGGCGCAGGAGCTGGACTCGAGCTCGGTCTCCGTGCGCCGCAGCCTGGCGTGGATCTACTACTACGCGCGCCGCTTCGAGCCGGCGCGATATCATCTCGCCCGGGCCATCGCCATGAATCCGGGCGCCGAGGAGACGTATCGGGTGCTCGGCCTCACGCTGGCGATGGATGGGCAGCTGGATGAGGCGGAGCGCGTGTTGCGCGAAGCCGTCTCGATGGCCGGATCCGGAAGCTACACGAGCGCGACGCTCGGCTACGCGCTGGCACGCGCCGGGAAGCGCGCGGAAGCCGAGGAGCTGCTCGCACGGCTCGAGCAGCAGCGGCAGCGCGATTACGTCTCTCCGGTGGCTCTCGCCACACTGCACCTGGGGCTCGACCACCACGACCGCGCTCTCGACTGGGCGGAGAAAGCGTACGACGAGCGCCGTGGCTGGCTGGCGTATCTCACCGTGAATCCGCTGCTGGATCCCCTGCGCGGCGATCCGCGATTCGAGGCGCTGGTGACGCGGATGCGCGAGCCGCGGTAGCG
>JBJMNM010000494.1:0-5271 GCA_045804305.1 Gemmatimonadaceae bacterium
ACAAAATAACCCTAAACTACCCTAAACAGATCTCGAACATGAGTCGCGTCCCGTCGACCCCAACACATGTTCTTTTTGTTGGTGCAGGGCTTGGTTTCCGGCACACCGACATGGCCCCGCGCCGAGGCGTGTCCCGTCGACACCAACAGCATTTCTCTTTTGGGGCCGCACCCAAAATGAAGGAACGACCTTTGGGGTCGCGGGGCTGGCGGCGGAGCGCGGAGCCGGGCTCGGTCTTGGAGCCTGCCGTTTTCCGCGAGGATCCGCGGGCGTTTCCGCGTGGATCCGCGATAAAGCAGTTCAACGGCCCTATCGCGGATCTCCGCGGATCGGAACAGCCGCGGATCCTCGCGGAAAACGACTTCGGCTTCGATCTGTCGCTGTCAGGTGAAGGTGCGCAGCGACTTGAAGCCCGCGCGCATCTCACGCACGAACGACTCTGGCTGCTCCCACGCGGCGAAGTGTCCGCCCTTCGGGAGCTTGTTGTAATAGATCAGCTTCGGATACGCACTCTCCGCCCAGCTCCGCGGCGCGGCATAGATCTCGTCCGGAAAGACGGTCACCACGACCGGGAGCTTCACGCCCCGTGGGTCGAAGAAGCCCGCCGTCGACACCTGCGCGGTGTTCCAGTACAGGCGAGCCGACGAGATCGCCGTATTGGTCAACCAGTACAACGTGATGTTGTCGAGGAGGTCGTCCCGCGTGAGGCCTTCCGACTGTCCGTCGAACACGCGCCTGATGAGCCGGTAGCTGCGCACGTCATGGTCGAGCATCCACGCTGCCAGGCCGACGGGTGAGTCCGCGATCCCGTAGAGCGTCTGCGGCCGGAGATTCATCTCCTGAGCGTAGCCCAGCCCCTTCCCATAGAAGACGGCCAACTGATCCCACGCGTTCCGTTCGTCGGCCGAAAGGGTGGACGGTGGCGGGCTGCCCGCAAAGATCGCCTTGCTGATCTCCGGCGGAACGGTCGCCGCCATGTTGGTGGAAATACCCAGCAACTCCGGGGGCGACTGGAGCGCCATGAGCTCGGACACCGCGTTTCCCCAGTCGCCACCCTGCGCCACGAACTTCGTGTAGCCGAGCCGGCGCATCAGCGTCGTCCACGCGGTGGCGATGCGGACGGGATGCCAGCCGGTGGCCGTCGGCTTGCCCGAAAAACCGTAGCCCGGGAGCGACGGAATCACCACATCAAAGGCATCCTCGGCTTTGCCGCCGAACGCGGTTGGATTGGTGAGTGGGCCGATGACCTTCATCTGCTCGATGAACGAGCCCGGCCACCCATGCGTGATGATCATCGGCATCGCATTCTTTTCCTTCGACTTGACGTGAATGAAATGAATGTCGAGCCCGTCGATGTTGGTGATGAAGTTCGGCACCGCGTTGATCTTCGCCTCGGCCTTGCGCCAGTCGTAGTCGGTGGCCCAATAGCGCGCGAGCTTCTGCGTCGTCGCGAGCTGGACACCCTGCGAGTCATCAGCGACCTGCTCGGCCTCGGGCCACCTCGTCGCCTTGATGCGCCTGCGCAGATCGACGAGGTCCGCTTCGGGAACGTTCACGCGGAATGGTCGAATGGCGGGATCGTTGCCGGTCTGCGATGTGACATCAGTCGGCGTTTCAGTCATAGCTCCAGTCATGGCTACCAACCTCCCGGGAAATGCGAGAAGACCAAGCCGGCTCGCGGCAACGGTCGCTGCAGCAGCACTGAGGAAGTGACGACGATCGAGATCGGGCATCTGGTTACCTCCATGCGCGATGTGGCAGCGATCACTTGACCAGCGTGGTGAGCGGCTGCCCCTTTTCGAGGATGTATGTGGCGAGCTCCGCGCCAGGCCCGGTGCCGACGTTTCTCGCCGCGTGGATCGTTCGAGCCGGAATGAAGAGGACGTCGCCGGCCTTGAGCGTCACCGGCGGCTTGCCTTCGACCAGATATTCAAGCGAGCCCTCGAGGACGTAGATGATCTCTTCACCGGGATGCCAGTGCTTCGTTGCCGGCACGCCCGGGTCGATCTCCACGCGGACCTGGACGACCTCGCGTCCGGGCGCGCTGAGATCGTGGCGCTGGAGATCGATGCGCCTGAGGCCAGGGAGCTGCGCCGGCGCTACCCGCATCGCCACACCGCTTGCGACTATCTGTGCCACGATCGCCATGATTCGCGTCGTTTCCATGTGGGCGCTTTGTCATATCGCAATGATTTTAAGGCCGCGCGCAGCTCGGTCGCCAGGAGCAGCGGCTGCTCCCACGCGGCGAAATGGCCGCCTTTGGTGACCTTGTTGTAGTAGATGAGCTTGGGATACGCGCGTTCGCTCCAGCTTCGCGGGGCCTCATACTGCTCACCGGGAAACACGGTCACGGCCACCGGGATCGCGACACCTTTGGCGTTGAAGAAGCCGCCCTTGTACTCCCAATAGAGGCGAGACGCGGAGACTCCCGTCCCGGTCAGCCAGTAGAGCGTGATGTTGTCGAGGATCTCGTCGCGCGTCAGCTCGCCCGTGGCGCTCGAGGTGCGGTGCAGTCCCGCAACGACCGCGGCCGCCGGTTGGCCGTTGGCGTCGTTGTGATCGAGCAACCAGGCCGCGAGACCCACCGGGGAATCCGCGATGCCGTACAGCGTCTGTGGGCGCACCGCCATGTACCGGGCGTAGTCGACCTGCTTGAAGGTTCTCGCCAGTTGCTCGTAGGCGCGACGCTCCTCGGCCGTCAGACCCGATGGTGCCGGCCCGCCGGCCAGGAGCACCTTGTCCACGTCGGCAGGAACGGTGGCCGGCATGTTGGTGTGGATGGCCAGCAACCCTGGAGGGGCCTGCAAACCCATCTGATCGACGACGAACGCACCCCAATCGCCGCCCTGGGCCACGTAGCGAGTGTAGCCAAGACGCTTCATCAGCTCGGGCCAGGCTCGCGCCATTCGCTCGGGACCCCAGCCGGTGCTCGTCGGCTTGCCGGAAAATCCGTAGCCCGGCATCGAGGGGATCACCACGTCGAACGCATCCGATGCGCTCCCGCCGTACGCCGTGGGATCGACGAGCGGATCGATGATCTTCAGCTGCTCGATGATCGAGCCGGGCCATCCGTGCGTGACGATGAGCGGCAACGCGTTCTGATGCTTCGAACGGACGTGGATGAAATGAATGTCCAGTCCATCGATGTTGGTGATGAACTGCGGATAGCGATTGAGCTTCGCCTCCGCCTTCCGCCAGTCGTAGTCGGTCGCCCAATGGCTCGCGAGCTCCCGCATCGTCGCAAGCGGCACGCCCTGCGACTCGTCAGCGACGGTCTCCTTCTCGGGCCAGTGAGTGGCCTCGATGCGCCGGCGGAGATCGGTGAGGGCCTCGTCCGACATGTGTACCCGGAACGGTCGGATGGACGTGTCTTCGGTGGCGGCGCGCGGCGCCGGCATCGCGAGCGGCGCATCAACGGTGTTCAGCCCGGTCATGTTCCTGCCCTCCTTGAATGGTGCGAGCACGTCACGCACAGCGTTGGCTGTCTGAGCGGGCACGAGGGTCGGACGTGACGCGAAAACAGTGAGGCCCAGCGCGCTGATGCAGAGGAGACGAGCCGTTCTGTTTCGCCGCGCGTCACTCGTGATACGGCCGATCTTCGAGACCACGTGTGTCATGCGCTTCTCCACTGAGAGCGTCGTCGACGGCATGAAGCCGCACTGTGCGGATGCCGCCGTGCTGAACGCTGAGCGAATCTCTCGAGGCCGACGCGATGGGCTATTGGACGATAGTATCAATCGATGCTCGGATATCGCTCGCGAACGTCAGCCGAGTGCGCTCACACGCCTGCGGCTCCAGACGGGGAACGATGCGCACCTCGGGCGCATCGTTCCCGCTCGACGACGCGTTACCGCAGCGGCTTGAACGCCGCGCGCAGCTCCGACGCGAACAGCTCGGGGTGCTCCCACATCGCGAAGTGTCCGCCCCGATCGACTTCGTGGAAGTAGGTCAGCGTTGGGAAGGCGCGGCGGGCCCAGGCCTCCTGAGCGCGCAGGACCTCGTCCGGGAATACCGTGATGGCTACCGGGACCTTGACCTCGGCGGACTTCTGGTCGCCCGCGCTGATCAGGTTTCCTCCGCGGTTCTCCCAGTAGATCCTCGCCGACGAGGCGACGGTGTTCGTCAGCCAGTACAGGGAGAAGTTGTCCAGCACGTCGTCTCGCGTCGGCGACTGTTCGGGGTCCCTGCCGTACGACCACTTCGTGAACCCCGAGTGCACGAGCATCCACCCCGCGAGACCGGCGGGGGAGTCCGTCAGCCCATAGCCGACGGCCTGCGGCCGCGCGCCCATCATCGTCAGGTACGAGAGGCCCCCGCCCCCGACGTACGCTCCCAGGTCCTTGACTGCCGAGCGTTCCTTCTCGGAGAGGGCTCCCAGCGCGGACTTGTCGCCGCCCAATGCCGCGCCCACTTCGGCTGTGATCACCGCCGGGAAGTTGGTGTGGATGCCGAGCAGCCCTGTTGGCGCCTGTCGGCCCATCGCTTCGACCACGCCTGCACCCCAATCTCCACCCTGCGCGACGTAGCGCCTGTAGCCCAGCCGCGGCATGAGTACGGCCCACGCACGGCCGATGCGCTCCAGGCCCCATCCCGCCTCGGTCGGCCGCGCCGAGAAGCCAAAGCCCGGCAGCGACGGAATCACGACGTCGAACGCATCCTCGGCGCGACCCCCGAACTTCGTCGGGTCGGTGAGGGGACCAATGAGCTTGATCTGCTCGAAGACCGAGCCCGGCCACCCGTGCGTGATGATCAACGGCAAGGCGTTCGGGTGACGGGAGCGGACGTGAATGAAATGGATGTCCACGCCATCGATCGTCGTCTTGAACTGCGGGAACGCGTTCAGCTTTGCTTCGCCCTTCCGCCAGTCGTAGCTCGTGGCCCAGTAGCGCACGAGCTCCTGGAGCTGCGCGAGCTGCGCGCCTTGCGACGCATCCGCAACCGTCTCCTTGTCGGGCCAGCGGGTCGCCGCGAGCCGGCGGCGGAGGTCGGCGAGCGCCTCGTCCGACACATGCACTCGGAACGGTCGGACGGAAGTGTCTTCCATCGCGGTGCGCGCCGCCGGTGCCGTGCGCGGCGCATCGACAGCATTCGGTGCGGTCATGGTTCTACCCTCGTTGAGAGTTGCGCCACCGTCGCCAGTGGTCGTGGCAGCCTGGGCGCGCACGGTGGTGGAACCGATGTGGAACATGACTTCGACGGCGCGCTGTTCTTCGAGGGGCTCAGACAACTGCAAAACGCCGCCGTTCACGGAGAGTTGGTTGAGACGGGCTC
>JBJMNM010000495.1:0-4117 GCA_045804305.1 Gemmatimonadaceae bacterium
ACAAAATAACCCTAAACTACCCTAAACAGATCTCGAACATGAGTCGCGTCCCGTCGACCCCAACACATGTTCTTTTTGTTGGTGCAGGGCTTGGGTTTCCGCACACCGACATGGCCCCGCGCCGCGGCGTGTCCCGTCGACGCCAACAGCAGTTCTTTGTTGGGGCCGCGACCCGAAATGAAGGAAGGACCCTTAGGGTCGCGGGGCTGGCTAGGGTGCGCGGAGGCGGGTTCGGTCTCGGGGCCTGCCGTTTTCCGCGAGGATCCGCGGGCGTTTCCGCGTGGATCCGCGATAGTGCCGTTGAACTGCTGTATCGCAGATCCACGCGGAAGGGGAACAGCCGCGGATCCACGCGGAAACAACACTCGGCGCAGAGTCGCGTCTCGCCGACCCCAAAACAGTACCTCTTTGAGGTCGCGGGGCTGGCGGCTGTGTGCGGAGACCGGCTCCGTCGCGGAGCCGATCTGAACCGAGCGGCTGTGGATGCGCCGCCCGAGTGACGAGAGCTACCCTCCAAGAGGGAGCGAGAGAAGCCGCTTCGATTCTCCCGTGTCCTTCGTCAGGTGCGCCTCGATCGAATCGATCGTCACCGGCTCGTCGAACCGTTCAGCCAGCAGCGCCTTGCGCCTCTCCGCCGGCAGCTCACGATAGAGACTCAACGTCACGTGGGGGGTGAAGAAGAACCGCGGCGGTACGGTGCGGAGGCCGCTCGTCTTCAACCGCTCGTGCAGCGCGCGCAGCGGGCCGTGCGGATCGAGCGGAAGGACGATGATGTCCGTCTGCATGAAACGCGTCGGAGGACCGAAGCGGAGGGTGATCGGCGGCGTGCTCTCGGCGATAGGACCGAGCTTCTCTTGCAGCTCGGTGAGCGGCGTGTCGGGCGCAATTGGGCCCATCCCCGACGAGCCGGCGAGCGTCACGTGCGGGCGGCCGAGCCGCACGAGGCGGGGATCGTATTGTGCCTGGACGGCGGCGATACGGTCGCCGACCGAGCCGGGCATGTTGGCGATGATGAAGATCCCGCTCTTTGTCTTATGCGCCATCACGACGAGTTGCTCGAGGTGCAGCCGAGGTTCAAGGGGAGCAGACCACAGGGAGCATCGAGGCTTGAACAAACCATCGAGACGCTGGAGAACGGCTTGAATAAACCACAGAGAACACAGAGGGCACAGAGGAAAGTGCAAAAGCAAATCTCTGTGTTCTCTGTGTCCTCTGTGGTGGTCAATGCTTTTGATTTTACGCTTGGTGAGCTGTTTATGCAGTGTCTCTTTGGCGCGTTGGAGACTGTTCGCCCGCGCGCTCACGCTCTCACGCTCTCACGCGTCATCTCAGGGCAGTCGAAGCTTACGGCCGTCCGAGCAGCTTGCCCGGTACGAGGGACAGCCGCAGCGTGTGCCCACCGTCCGGGGTGGGCGAGACCGAGCCGCTGAGGAACCACCGGTCGGCGCGGTTGCCCGGATGCGCGTCGTTGAAGCGCACCACCTTCAGACCGGCGAAGGTTCCGATGCCGGCGCCGATCAACACGTCGCTCGCCCAGTGCTGGTTGTTGTACATGCGCGAGATGCCCACCAGCGCCGCGCCGCCGTACATGATCGGCGCCACGTACCAGGTGCTGCTCGGATCGTTGCGCGACGTCTCGGCCGTGACCGCGGCCGCGGCCGCGAAGGCGGCGACGGAGTGTCCCGACGGGAACGATCGATAGGGATTTCCTTCCGTGAATCCCCGGCCGAGCTTGTAGCTGCTCGCGTTCAGCGGTGTCACGAAGGGACGCTGGCGACCCACCACGCCCTTGAGCACCGTCGCCGTCGCCTCGCCGACGAGCAGCGCCTCGAGCCCGTGCAGCCCGAGCGAGGCGAGCTTGCGGTTGTTCGCGACGCGCCCGGTGAGGTACATCGTGCTGCCGATGATGTACGAGCCCGGCGCAGCCGTGGTGCGCACGAAGAAGGCGAGCGCCTGGAGCTTCCGGTTCTGCTGCGTCGACGAGTCCTGAAGCAGGCGCGCGTAGTAGTCGTCGAGCGGGTGCACCAGTCGCGCGCTGATGACCACACCCCCCGCGAGAATGGCGTCGCGATAGGTGAAGAGCTGGCCCGCGCTACCGCCCGACGTGCTGTCGCTCTGCGCGGTCGCCGGCAGCAGCGGCATCGCCGCGAGACAGAGCGTCCACGTCCAGGTGCGCAGCATGACGCGGCTATCGCACCAGCTTGCGGTTGTGCATCGTGATCTCCCGCGAGTGCTCCAGATCGTCGAGGAACATCGCTTCGGCCTTCGCGCCAATCGTCGGATCCTCGACGACGGCATCGAGCTCGTAGTTGATCGCGACGCCGAGTGGGTTGAAGTCGGTGGAGCCGACGCGCACCCAGCGTCCATCCACGACGCTCGTCTTCGCGTGCATCATCGTCCCCTTCCACTCCCAGATGCGCACGCCGTTGGTCAGCAGCCGCCGATAGTAGCGACGCGTGATCAGCGTGACCCAGGGATGGTCGTTGCGGCTCGGCACGAGGATGCGGACGTCCACGCCGTCCCGCGCCGCGCCCATGAGCGCTTCCACCTCCGACCAGCTCGGCGCGAAGTAGGCGGTGGCGATCCAGATCGAGCGCTCGGCGGAGATGGCCTGCATCTGCAGCGCGCGGGCGATGCGCAGGCGCAGCGGCTCGCCCTCCACGATGCCGACGAGCGACGGCTCGGCGGTCGCGGGATCGAGGTGCGCGCCGCGAGCCGCGCGGCGGGTGAGGCGGTGCGAGCCGCGCCGCTCGCGCTTGAGCGACCGCTGCCACATGGTATCGAAGGCCTGCTGCATGTCGTGCGCGGCCGGCCCCTCGATGCGCACCGCCGTGTCGCGCCAGTGGCCGCGATGGCGCTTCGTCTTGCCGACCCACTCGTTGCCGACGCCGACCCCTCCCGTGATCCCGACGCTCTCGTCGATGACGAGCAGCTTGCGGTGGTCGCGCGGGACGAGTCCCAGCCAGGCGCGCAGGCCGGGTGGGTTGAACACGCGGTGCTCGATCCCGGCCTTGCGGAGGCCGGCGAGGAAGCCGCGGCTCGTGCCGCGCATGCCGATCCAGTCGGTGAGGAGGCGGACCTTCACCGCTCGCGCCACGGCGCGGATGAGGGCATCGGCCATCCGCTGCCCCACCTCGTCCGAGCGGAAGATGTACGCCTCGAGGTCGATCGTCTCGCGCGCCGCGTCGATCGCCGCACACATCGCGTCGAAGGTGGCTGGCCCGTCGTGCAGGAGCTGGACGTCGTTCCCGCTGGAGACGTCGGCCGCGGCGATCCGCCAGAGGCCACGCGCGAAGGCGGGGCCCCCGACACTGGGCTCGATGGCGCGCCGCTCGACCGCGTGCGGCTGACGCGCGGGAAGAGAGGAGTCCTCGGGCGGGGACTCCTCGGCGGCGAGCGGAATGGATGACCTCACGTGTCCAGGCACTGGTACACGTTACGTGCCGTTGCGCTGCGCCGCAGCCGAGACGTACTGCCCAAGCTGGGCCAGGTCGAATGGCTTCTGGAGCACGGGTCGGCCGAGGGTCCGCCAGACGCGGTCACTCTGCTCGGCGGCCGCGAGCTCGCCGGTGACGAAGGTCACGCGATCGGCGAGCTCGGGATGGGTGTCCTCGATCCAGCTCATGAGCTCGAACCCGCTCTCGGTGCCGAGCCATACGTCGATGAAGAGGGTGTCGGGGCGAAAGGCGGTGATGGCCTTCTGCGCCTCGGTGACGGTGAGGGCGAGGTGCACGGTGTGGCCGAGATGGTTGAACCACCGCTCGACAGCCCGGCCGATCGTGGCCTCGTCGTCGACATACAGGACGGTCGCCATGTTGGGGATATATGCCGTGGAGCGGGCCATCGGTACCTCGGTGTCAAAAAAGGGCCGAGATCGGGGTGCCAGTCGTAACGGCAACAGCTTTGAACCGCTCCAACATCCAGCGGATCACTCCGTGTGACTGTGGGACTCCCAGTGGCCCGCCATGCCGTTCGACCATGCTGGCATCCATCCTTTACTGGTCAGTCCCTCACTCGGGCCAGCGGAGACTGCTTGGAGGTGCAGGGCGAGATCCGCGCGCTGGAGACAGCGTCCTGGACGGCATGCGTCGACTCGTGATGAGGACGGGATTCGGCG
>JBJMNM010000496.1:0-6405 GCA_045804305.1 Gemmatimonadaceae bacterium
CCCCGCTTCGCGGAGCGCGACGGCGCGCTCGGGGCTCAGCATCGCTCCGTGTGTGATGAGCGTGACGTACTTCAGCCGTACCGCTTGGTCCACGGCGGCAACGACCTCCTCGAGGTCGCGACGCAGCAGCGGCTCTCCTCCGGTGAACGTGACCAGCATGGGATTGAAGAAGCGCGCGGCGTCGGCGAACGACTGGAGCTCTTCCGCCTTGGCTTCCGCCGGCGTCTTCCAGTAGTCGCAGAAGCCGCAGCGCGCGTTGCACCGCAGTGTCACCTCGAAGTGCACGAGCACTGGACGGCGCCGCGCGGCCAGCCAGGCGTACTTGGCGAGGAACAGCGGAACGTGGTATGGCTTGAAGCGGTGCGAGAGCACGCTACGGCGCCATCGGAAGGTCGATCCCTTCGCGGCGCGCAGTCTCCAGCGCCGATTCGTAGCCTGCGTCCGCATGCCGAGCGACGCCGAGCCCCGGGTCGTTCGTCAGCACGCGCTCGAGGCGGACGCGCATCTCGGGCGTGCCGTCGGCCACGATGACCTGACCCGCGTGCAGCGAATTACCGATGCCGACGCCGCCGCCGTGGTGGAACGACACCCAGCTCGCGCCACTCGCGACGTTGAGCAGCGCGTTGAGGATGGGCCAGTCGCTCACGGCGTCGGTGCCGTCCCGCATTCCCTCCGTCTCGCGAAACGGCGACGCGACGCTTCCCGTGTCGAGATGGTCGCGACCGATTGCGATCGGCGCCGAGAGCTCGCCGCGCGCCACGAGATCGTTGAGCGCCACTCCGAACCGTGCGCGGGCACCCTGCCCGAGCCAGCAGATCCGCGCCGGCAGTCCCTGGAAGTGAATGCGTTCCCGCGCGAGCGTGATCCACCGGCGCAGATGCTCGTCGTCGGGAAACAGCTCGAGCACCAGCTCGTCGGTACGACGGATGTCGGCTGGATCGCCCGAGAGAGCCACCCAGCGGAACGGGCCCTTTCCCTCGCAGAACAGCGGACGGATGTACTCGGGAATGAATCCGGGAATCTGGAACGCGTCCGCGACGCCCGCGTCGAATGCGACGGTGCGGATGTTGTTGCCGTAGTCGAACGTCACGGCGCCGGCACGTTGCAGGGCCAGCATCGCCAGCACGTGCCGCGTTGCGGTGGCCGTGCTCGCGGCGAGGTAGGCACGCTCATCCCGCTCGCGCAGTGCGGTCGCCTCGTCGAGCGGCATGCCATCGGGTACGTAGCCGCGCAGCATGTCGTGCGCGCTCGTCTGGTCGGTGAGCACATCGACCTGCACGCCGCGACGCACCAACTCCTCCAGCGCCGGCGCCGCGTTCATCACGACGGCGACCGAGAGCGCACGGTGCTCGGCTCGCGCCGCTTCGACGAGGGCGATCCCTTCATCGAGCGTGGCGGCCTTCACGTCGCAGTAGCCCGTCGCGATACGCTTGTCGATTCGCGACTCGTCGACATCGAAGCCGAGCATCGTCGCGCCCTGCATCGTCGCGGCGAGCGGCTGGGCGCCGCCCATGCCCCCGAGACCGGCCGTCACGACGAGCCGGCCGGCGAGCGATCCCTGGAAGTGGCGCCTCGCCACCGCCCCGAACGTCTCGTACGTCCCTTGCACGATGCCCTGCGACCCGATGTAGATCCACGAGCCGGCCGTCATCTGGCCGTACATCATGAGGCCGCGCCGCTCCAGCTCGCGGAAATGGTCCCAGGTGGCCCAGCGTCCGACGAGATTGGAGTTCGCGATCAGCACGCGCGGCGCCGAGGTATGCGTGCGGAACACGGCGACGGGCTTGCCGCTCTGCACCAGCAGTGTCTCGTCCTGCTCGAGCGTACGAAGCGTGTCGACGATCGCGTCGAACGCCTCCCAATTGCGAGCGGCCTTCCCGGTGCCGCCGTAGACGACGAGGTCGTCGGGCCGCTCCGCGACGTCCGGATCGAGATTGTTCATGAGCATGCGCAGCGCCGCTTCCTGCTGCCAGCCCTTGCAGCTCAGCGTCGCACCGCGCGGCGCGCGGACAATCCGAGGTCCTGCGACGGCGGTGCTCACGCGTCGCCTCGGACGGCCGCCGTGAAGTGTCCACGCTCGATGGCGTCGGCGAGCCGCGCGATGTCATCGGAGAGGACGCGGTCCTCGACGAGCGGCGGCACGAGCTCCCGCACGAGCGCCTGCCCACGCCTCGCGCCGCGTCCTGCGCGAAGCGGTGCCCGCTGATCAAGCCCCTGCGCGGCGCACATCAACTCGATGGCGAGGACGTGTCGCACGTTCGCCACCACGCGACGCAGCTTCCACGCCGCACCCATGGCCATGGGAACGACGTCCTCCTTGTTGCCGTCGGTCGGGATGGTATCCACGCTCGCGGGATGCGAGAGGACCTTGCATTCGCTCGCCAGCGACGCGGCGGACACCTGCGCCATCATGAATCCCGAGCTCACGCCCGGATCACGCGTCAGGAAGGGCGTGAGGCCCTGATTGAGATCCGGGTGCACCAGACGGTCGATACGCCGCTCGGCGATCGTGGCGAGGTTCGTGAGCGCAATGGCGAGGAAGTCGAGCGTCATCGCCACCGACTGGCCATGAAAATTACCTCCGCTCAACAGCTCGCCACTGTCGGCGAACACCAACGGGTTGTCGGTGGCGGCGTTCAGTTCGCGCCCCACGACCCCCGCGCAGAAGTCGATGGCGTCCAGCACGGGACCATGTACCTGCGGCATGCAGCGCAGCGCGTACGGGTCCTGCACGCGCGGGTCACCGTGCCGGTGCGACTCGCGGATCTCGCTCGCGGACAGTAACTCGCGCAGCAGCGCCGCGCTCGCGGCCTGACCGAGCTGGCCGCGCGCATCCTGAATGCGCGCATCGAACGCCACGGGAGTGCCGAGGAGCGCCTCGAGCGACATGGCGCCGGCGAGGTGTGCCACCTGCCAGAGTCGGTGGGCGTCCACGATCGCGAGCGCGGCCACGGCGGTGTGCGCCTGCGTCCCGTTGATGAGCGTGATCCCTTCCTTGGGGCCCAGCGTCACGGGAGCGAGTCCAGCGCGCGCGAGCATCGGTGTCGCCGGCCCCGATTCCTCACCGCGTGTGAGCTGTCCTTCGCCGATGAGCGACAGCGCCAGATGTGCGAGCGGGGCGAGGTCGCCGCTCGCGCCGACGCTGCCCTGCTCCGGGATCGGCGGATACAGCCCGGCATTGAGCATCGCGATGAGCGTTTCCGCGAGCACGCTGCGCGCCCCGGAATACCCCATGGCGATGACGTTCGCGCGAAGGAGCATCATCGCACGCGTTTCACGCTCGGGAAGCAGCGGCCCGACGCCGGCCGCGTGGCTGCGCACCAGGTTGACCTGAAGCTCGCCCAGTCGCGATGGCGGTATGGCGATCTCGGACAGCTTTCCGAAGCCGGTCGTTACGCCATATGCGACGGCACCACTCTGGACGAGCGCGGCGACGACGGCATTCGCCTGCTCCATCCGCAGGCGCGCGGCGGGTGCGAGCTCGACGGGCGCGCGCTTCACCGCGACCGCTACGACATCGTCGAGCGTGAGCGAGTGCCCGTCGAGGACCACGGCCGTCGGCATGCGCGCAATGTCAGCGGGCCGTGGGGACAATTCAAGGGCGAGCGTCCGTTACCGGAAGCCGCCCAGTCCCTCATTCCGGTACGTCGCCTTGTGGTAGTCGAACTTGAGCTCCGGCTCGGCCTTCAGCGAGATGAGGAAGTTGAAGGCGAAGCTGCCACTCGGCGACTGGGTGAACGCGAAGATGGCACGCCAGTCGTGCAGGTCGCGCTCCAGCGATACGATCTGACTCGCGAAGCTGTGATGCTCGAAGTCGTAGTTCGTCTGCCAGGCCGCCGACCAGTGCGGCGTGACACGGAAGCTCAGGCTGCTGCCCAGCGAGGTGGTGGGAGGCGTCCGGTAATACGGGGATCCTGCCAGCCCCGATGTGATCGGCACTTCGGGGGACGGGTTCGTCGCCGCGCGCGCGACGCAGTCGTCGAATGCAAGGCGAAGCGCGGGCGTATTGAACTGCTGGCAACGCGTGGCCGGGTCGAACTCGACCAGGTTGGAGGGGATTCCGCCCGGTGGCCGCTGGCGCGCCGACGTGAAGTTGAACGACGCCTCCCAACCGCTCCGCGGTGTCGCGACGAACGCGGCGGTTCGTGCCGCGCGTCCAGCGACGGGCTGCGAGGCGAGCTCGCGAGCGTATCGATCGTCGGGTGGCTGCTCCACGCGATCACTTCCGGGCGACGACGTCGGTACCGCCTTCCCGAAGATGCGCGACAGGACGATGAACGGATTGTTCGTGTTGCTGATGGAGAACGAAGCCGTGAGCCGCTCGCGGTACGGCTTGAAGATCGCCGTGTCGCTCTCCGTCGAGCCCTGGAACAACGAGTAGTCGGTACCGATCTGTACGCCGGGCAGAAGATCGGAGGTGATGTTGTAGCCGATGTTCTGCGTCGTGAGGCCACGAATCCTCGAATGCGTTGCGCGCGCGCGCTCGAAGTCATAGGTGACCCCGGTGAAGTTCACCGAGATGAGCTTGATTTTCTCGCCCGCGTCTGGCGCCGAGTCGTTTCGGCTCCGAAGCTTCGCCTCGATGTTCGTCGAGAGGCCGACGTTGAGCGAGTTCTGCGCGAGCGACGGCAGGTATCCGGTCGACGAGTTCGAGTTGCTCCTTCGCGTGCGACCGAGCGCCTGGAGAAACTCGTCGCTCACCGACGCCGCGGGCGCGTATGCATAGCCGAAGGTGGGCGAGATCGAGTGCCGAATGCGCGCGAAGGGGCCGAAGCCCTTGCCGCCACGATCGAACAGCCCGAACAGTGTCGGCGCCGCCGACAGCCCGAAGGTCGGGCGCTTCTTCTGATGCACCCACTTGCCGCCCGTGCGCTCGTTGCGGATCCAGAACGCGCTGCCATCGACGTTCGAGAACGCGAGCGAGGGCGTGAGATTGAAGAGGTTGCGACCGATGGGCGGGAGGGCGAACGAGGGACTCCAGTCCACTTCCGTGTGGTACGTCGAGGCGTAGATGCGCTCCTGCTCGATGCCGGTCGCGACGTCGGCGACGATCGCGCGCTCGGGGAAGTCGTTGCGCGCCGACGTGATCGCGAACCGGTTGCCCAGATTGTACCCGAAGATCGTCAGCGGCGTGTCGAAGGTGAGGTTGCTCGTGTAGGCGTTGCGCTTCAGGCTGTCGCCGAAAACGGTGTCGATGCCGGCGAGCGTCTGCCCTCGCCGCACGAGCAGACCGAGCGAGGTCGGCTGATCGACGTTGAGCGTCTGTGTCGACGCGTAGGTCACGTTCGGCGTCCAGGTCAGCCAGCCGCCGATGTTGAGCGGGCTGGTCGTGAGGCTGACCGTCGGGAAGTTGCGATCCACCTGATCGCGTCCCGGATACTGACGGTTCGTGCCGCCGAGGCTGAGCTGGGCCGGCCCGATCTTCTGCTGGTAGTTGAGCGACGAGTTGATCACCGCCAGCGCGGTATAGGGGTTCGCCGTCGTATTTCGCTGGAGTGTCGTGTTCGTGGCGTAGTTGATGTTCGCGGTGAGGGAGCTGTTCCGCGTGAAGTTCTGCTGATGCCCCCACGAGATCGCGGTGTTTCGGTTGTTGCCCTGCGTGGTCTGACTCATCGCGAGGTTGCCGGCGATGTACCGCTCGAGCCAGCGGTACCGGATCTCACCGTTGTAGCGGATGAAGCCGGGATCGCCCAGCTCCGTCTCGCCGGCCGAGCTTCGCCAATCGACGAACGTCTGCGCGTCGATGTAGTCGGAGATCGCCCAATAGTAGCCGAGCCCCTCGATGCTTCGCCGATAGGACGGGCTGTTGCGAATGATGTCGCTCACGCCGAGGCTGGGAGGGAGCAAGCCGCTATGGCGCCCGCCGCGCACGTCCTGAAAGACGAACGGCAGCCACATCACCGGCACATCGCCGATGTAGAGGATCGCCGGTCGCGCGACGACGAACTTGCCCGTGCGCTTGATCTCCTTCGCCTTGAAGAAATAGTCGGGGATGGAGTCGTCACACGCGGTGACGATCCCGTCCTTCACGTAGTAGTTGACGTCATTGGCGTTACGAACCGAATCGCCCATGGCGACGGCGGCATAGCGCTGCCCGCGAATGAAGAGCGTCTGCCCCTGCTCTTCGAACGACGTACGCAGGTCCGTGCCGGCGAAGCGCCGCGCGTTCAGATCGTAGTGCGCCGTGCCCGTCGTGATGATCGGCGCCGTCTGTCCTGGCACGACGAACACGTTTCGGTGGCCGACCGCCTCGACGCCTTGCGTCTGGCCGCTGTACTGGATCGTGTCCGACTTGACGATCTGCGAGTCACGCTCGACGAGCGCGCGGCCCGTCAGTGCGGCACCGCGCGTCGCTGCCTCGAAGGTGATGACGTCCGCCTGGTAGCGCGTGAGGTTGTACCCGCC
>JBJMNM010000497.1:0-6695 GCA_045804305.1 Gemmatimonadaceae bacterium
ATGCCGGCGACGAACGCGGCGAAGCAGGATCCGATCGTCTGTCTGCGCTACGAGTAAGCCGCACGCACGCGCCGACGTCGAGCGGCGCGTGCCACACCTGAAGGATCCCATGCGAGCCGTCGCCTTCTTCCTCCTGTGCTGCTGTGCGATCCCTGCGAACGCGCAGTCCCGGTCGACCACGACCCTGACGCTTCAGGACGCGATCATGCGCGCGCGGCAGCAGGGGCCCGCCGCGGAGGCGGCGCGCAGCGAACGCGATGCAGCGCGCTGGCGCGACGAGGCGTTCAACGCGCGTCTCCTGCCACAACTCGTGCTCTCGGGCAACGCCGCCAACCTCGATCGCGGGATCAATCCGATCGACCTGCCGGACGGCTCGACACAGTTCGTCAGCCAGGCGCACAACCACACGTCGCTCGGACTCGGGTTTCGCCAGGAGATCCCGCTGACGGGCGGGCTGCTCAGCGTCGGCACACAGATCGACCGGATCGACGAGTTCGGCACGCGCAACTCTCGGCTGTATCAGACGTCGCCGATCCTCGTGCGGCTGGAGCAGCAGCTGTTCCGTCCGCGGCAGATCGTGTGGGACAAGCGCGTACAGCATCTCGACGCACGCGTCGCGGAGCAGATGTATCTCGAGAAGCGCGAGGACGTCGCGGGCGCGACGGCCGAGGCGTTCTTCAACCTCTACGCGCAGGAAGTGGCGCTCCGCAACGCGTCGAACAACGTGGCCGTGAACGACACGCTGTTCACGCTCAACAAGGGGCGGTTCGAGGTCGGCAAGATCGGAGAGAACGATCTGTTGAAGAGCGAGCTCGCGCTGCTGCGCGCCCGGGCCGCGGTCGAGGATGCGCGGGTCGCCCGCGCTCGCGCAGAAGCGGCGCTGCGCCGGCTGATCGCACTGCCGGCGGATCAGGAACTGACGATCGTCACACCCGACTCGATCCCGATCGTCGACGCCGATCCGGAGCTGGCCGAGAAGGAGGCGTTGCGAAACTCGAGCATCGTCCAGCAGAACGAGCTCGCCGACGTGCAGTCGCGATACGGCGTCAGCGTCGCAAAGTCGAACAGCCGGTTCAACGCGACCGTGGCGGCGAGCGTGGGATTCAACCAGACCGCGTCCCAGTTCGGCGACTCGTACGCCAGCCCGCTCGGCCGGCAGGAACTTTCCGTCGGTATCAACCTGCCAATGGCGCAGTGGGGTGCGGGGCGCGCCAGCGTGGAGGCGGCGAAGGCGGCGGGTCAGCGCGTGACGGCGACGAACCGGATGCGCCACGATGCGCTGGCGGAGGACGCGCGCTTCTCCGCGCTGCAGTTACAGCAGGCGCAGCGGAGCGTGGTGCTCGCCGCCAAGGCCGACACGGTGGCGGGGAAGCAGTTCGAGGTGGCGCGCAACCGCTACATCATCGGCAAGATCCAGAACGACGCGCTGTATCTCGCGCAGGGGGAGAAGGACGCGGCCGTGGTCGCGTACGTGCAGGCGCTGCGCAACTACTGGACGTCGTACTACTACCTGCGGCGGGTGACGCTGTACGACTTCGCGGCAAAGCGTGAGCTCGTAGACGATCGATAGCACGCTGCGGCGTGGTTGCGAGTACGAAAGGCCAATGGTGCGTTCGGCGCACAGCGGACAGGCTGAATTCCTTTCGCTGATCACCGTTCGCCGTGCCGCGCGTCGAGCGTGCGATCGCCGAGCCCCGCTCTCCAGCCATGCAGCTCGATCCACTCGACGCCGTTCCGATCTGGGTGACGATGCTCCTGATCGCCACCGTGCTGATCGGCGCGGGCGAGCTGGGCTTCCGACTGGGTGGACGGACGAGCCCCGACCAGAAGTCGGACCAGGGACACGTACTCTCGGCGATGCTCGCCCTGCTCGGGCTGCTCGTCGGCTTCACCTTCTCGATCGCCGTCGGGCGACACGAGCTTCGACGCAACCTGGTGGTCGACGAGGCGAATGCCATCGGGACGGAGTATCTGCGCACGCAGTTGACGCCCGAACCGTTTCGCGCTCGGCTGGCGGACGCGTTGCGTCGCTACACCGACGCGCGATTGGGGCTCGCTGCCGCCGGCGAGGACGAAGCGGCGATCGTGCGCGCGGACAACCTGGCCGACAGCCTCCAGCAGCAGATGTGGGCGACGACCATGGAAGCGGTGCCGGCAATACAGCCGGCGGCGGTCTCGTCGCTGCTCGTCGCCGGGATGAACACGATCATCGACGCTGCGTCGTCGCGTCGCGCCGCACTCGAGGCGCGTCTCCCGTCGATCGCGTTCGGCTCGCTGGTGCTCTACGCGGTGGTCGCCGCGACCATGCTGGGGTTCGTGAGTGGCAGTGGACGGAATCGGTCGCGCGTCGGCGCCATCGTCATGATGATGTTGCTGACACTCGCGCTCGGGCTGATCCTCGATCTGGATCGCCCGCGTCGCGGCACGATCAAAGTGAGCCAGCAGCCGCTGATGGATCTGCGAGCGTCGATGCGGTGAGAGTGGTGGGGAGTAGGAGGTGGGAAGTGGGCGGTGACTGCAAACCCGCTCTCGACGCTTCCACCTCCCACTTCCCACTGACCACCAGTCACCGCGCGCCGACATCGGCCTTCCGCATCAGCTCACTCACTCGATCGAACCGTCCGTCCATGTAGTCGCGTGAGACGCGCATGAGATCCGCGCGCGTCTCGCCGACGAACGGGCCGTGCATCGCGATGGGTCGGTGTTGCGGCTCGCCGGCGTAGAGCACGACGCGAGCGGGGGTGTCACCAGCGTTCGCGAGACGCAGCACGCTCAGTCCGTGCGACTCGGGGCGATCCAGCCATCCGACCTGTCCGGTGCGCAGCGTGGTGCCGTCGCCGGCGCCGACACGCACGGTCCCCTCGAGCACGTAGACGAATCCGTTGTACGACGCCGGCAGATCCTGCTCGAGTGTGGCGCCGGCGTCGAGCCTGATGTCGACGATGGTCGTCGGCACGTGGCCGTGGCTCCGCTCGGGACCGCGCACGCTCCCCGAGGTTCCGCTGTACACGCGTACCTCGGCGGCGACCTCGCTGCGCACCGGCGCCAGCTGCTGCGAGACGATCTCGAGGTGCGGCTCGCTCCAGCGCTCGTCGGCGGGGATCGTCATCCAGAGCTGGAGGATGCGCGTGCGTCCTTCGGGCATCGAGTGCTCGTTGTGGATGACGCCGCGGCCGGCGAGCATCCACTGCAGGTCTCCGGCGCGGAGCACGCCTTCGTCCTGATCGTGCACGGCGCCCTCGACGAGGAAGGTGGCGATCTCGAATCCGGCGTGCGGGTGCTCGCCACCAATCGGAACACCGGCGGGCATGTCGACCCGGTCGTCCATGAGGACGATGAACGGGTCCTGTTGAGCGAAATGCGACGGATCCACGACGGGCACCGCCGTATGGCCCGGGCCAGCGAAGCCAGGCGCCGGGGGCGGAGTCGTGACGGTCCGCGCGATGGCGCGCTGGATCGGATGAGCGTCGGACATGATCGGATCCTCAGGCACTCCTGGAATGCAGCGTCTTCCGGCGGACGAGCAGGTTCGCGAATCCACCCACGGCGCCGACCGCGAGCGTGGCCCAGATCAACTTCGCCGTCCACAACGACGTGAGGCCAAGCAGGGCGTCGAGCGAATACAGACCGGGCCCCGCGAGGGCGATGCCAAGGGCGCCCGCGGCGTAGAGCAGGGGAAGCTCGATGCCGTTGGAGGCGGCGAAGAGCCCGTGCTCCCAATGCACGCTGACCGCCGCGACGATCATGACGGCGATCATGAGTGCCGGGCCGATCGGGCCGAGGAAGCCGAGGGCAACGAGGAGTCCACTGGCGAGCTCGCCGGCGGAGGCGGCGAGGGCGAAGAGTCGGCCGGGGGCGAAGCCGAGCTGGACGAAGAACTCGCCCGTGGCATTGAGGCCGTACCCGCCGAACCATCCGAAGAGCTTCTGGGTGCCGTGCGCCGCCATGATGAGCCCGAGGACCAGGCGGGCGATGAGGAGTCCGGTGCCGACCATGCGTGGGTCGAGCGTGTTGGTCGCGTCCATCGTCGTTTTCTCCCATTGGAGCCCGGGCCGGTCCCGTCGGCTGGCGTCGACCGGGTGTCGAATCGCGCCTTGGTAACTGATGCGGCCCAGGTTATGTTTCGTAACTAATGGGAACGTACACGGGCCGGCCGGCGGCGAGAAGAACGCACCAGAACGTGCCCCAGTGACGCGGGAGTAACCATGGCGACGAAGGGCGTGGCGAAGCGCACCACGGGCGCGAGCTCGTCGGCAGTGAGCCCACCGGCCGAGATGGAGCACACGCCGGCGAACTGCCGCGCGCGCGAGATGCTCGTGCGTGTGGCCGACAAATGGTCGATGTACGTGATCCACGTGCTGGCCGATGCGGGCCCGCTGCGGTTCAGCGAGCTCCGGCGGCGCGTGGACGGTGTGAGTCAGCGGATGCTCACGGTGACGCTGCGCGGTCTGGAGCGCGATGGACTGGTGCGCCGCGCGATGTACCCGGAGGTGCCGCCGCGCGTCGAGTACGCGCTCACACCGCTCGGATCGACGCTGCGAGACATTGTCCGCGAGCTGATCGAGTGGTCGGGGCGACACCTCGCGGAGGTCGATCGCGCGCGGGCGCGCTACGACGAGCGAGCGAAGCAGCCGAACTGGGCGACGAGCGAGGACAGCGCGTAACGCGCTCGACATTGAAGCGGATCGCGCTCCAGTGGTCTCCGGCGTGCAGTACTAGAGCAGGCGTCGCACCATGCCGACGCCGTTCGAGCGCTCGTGGCAGGGCGACTCCTCTCTCATTCGTGGCGATGGACCCCACGCCCAACGCATCCGATCCATTCGGGAACGTGAAACGCGTCGTCGAAGCGCGTGGCCGGCTCGATCGGTCGATCAGCGGATACAATCGCCATTCGTTGATCAGCGATCAGTATCGTCGCGCCATGGAGCGCTACCAGCACGCGCAGGCGCGCTTCGAAGCGATTCGTTCCGCCGTGGAGGAGACGCATGCCGTCATTGTGGAGCGGCAGGCGGCGCGGGAGCGCGACGTCGAGCACTGGCGCGACGCGCGCGCCGCGGCAGCCGTCCATCGCGCCGGTATCGAGTACCATGTGCGCGAGTACGTGCGTTCTCTGCGAGACGAAGGGATGGCGCCGGAAGAGGTGCTCGTCGCGGTGAAGCGGCGGCTGGCCGTCGCCGTGACCGTGGCCGCGCCGGACGCGCCGACATTCGAGGCCACCCGGCTGGCCACCGACGTGGGCACATGGGCGATCTCGGCGTACTACGACGCGGCCTGATCGCTCAGCTACGGTAGCAGTCGCCCATCCTTCATTCGCAGCGCGATTCGCTTCGTGCTCGCGAAGTCCGCGGTCGGATCAGCGGCGAGCGCGAGGAACGACGCCTCGCAGCCGTCGTCCAGGCATCCGACGCGACGCTGCGGGAAGATGGCGCGCGGCGTCGCCCGGCTCCACAGCTGAAGCAGCTCGAGCGGCGTGAAGACGCCGAGCGTCGCGAGATACTCGGCCTCCAGCACGGAGTCGTCGCGATAGGTGTCGCTCCCGAGCGCGAGTCGAACGCCGGCCGCGCGGAGCACGCGCAGATTGTGTGTCGCCAGCGCATCGAACTGGCGGCGACGCAGGCTGTCGGCGCCGCGCCGATCGAAGCCGAGCGCTCCACCGACCGTAGTCGTCACCACGACGCCGCGCGTCGCGGCGAGCTTCGCGTCTTCCTCCGCCAACGCGTAAGGGGCCGAGTCGGTCAGCTCGGTGCGCTCGTCCCCACGGAATCCTGGAATGTGCGCGATCTCATCGACGCCACCGACGAGCGCGTTGTGGAAATCGCCTCGGGTATCGACGTGCGCCGACACGCGAAGTCCGGCGGCGTGCGCACGCTGCACGACGGCGGCGACGAGTCCGGGATCCATACCACGCCAGTTGAAGTAGGCGGAGTCGCCTCGCCGGCGTGCGTACTCCTCGGAGTGCACGAGGACGATCTTGATGAAGTCCGGGCGTCCGGCGAGGATGCGCGGCCACTTCCGCTCGAGATCGGGCAGGCTGTCGATGAGCCAGAAGAAGGCACCGTCGCCATCGGCAGCGGTCATTCCTCCGCGCGCGAGATTGCGGCGGTAGAGGCCCATCGGGTGACCATCGGTCGCGGTGAGCAGCCCGTTGGCGAAGATCACGTCGATGGCACCGGGCACGTTGACGCGACCGTGAAGCGAGTCGCGTCCCCTCGGCAAGTTGCCGGGATTCTTCACGTAGAACACGCCGTCGCGCAGGTAGCGACGGAGCACGGAATCCGTGCGGCTGGGCGTCGTGTAGTCGACGTTGTGGTTGTGCGCTTCGCCGAACGGGGGCACGATCCATCGTCCAGCGAGATCGATCACGGAGTCGACATGCGTGGGGCGCTCACGGGTGAGGTGCGCGCCGACGACGTAGCGCGTGCCCGGCTGGAAGCCGTTGGCGCCGAGCCACTGGCCGTCGCGCAATTCGTAGACGTGCTGGGATGTCCAATTCGTCGCCTTCGTCGTCCCGTGCGGTTGACATGCGGTCAGCGCGACCGCGAAAACGAGCGAGAGTCGGGCAAGCCATGTCCCGGGATCGAACGGCGAGGTGCAGATCCGTCGACTCGCTTCGCTCGCTCGGGATGACGAGCGGGAGTGCGGGGCAGCAGGGCAGCGGATATGCGGGTACGACAACGGACGGGGAAACGGTTGAA
>JBJMNM010000498.1:0-2109 GCA_045804305.1 Gemmatimonadaceae bacterium
ACGAGCGATGCGGCAGAGGCATGATGTCGAGTCCGATGGGGTCGAGGCTGGATGTCGCAGAGCCCGTGCCGGTGAGGCCGAGCTGGCCAAAGCGAAGCGCGGCCTGCAACCTTTCCGGCGCAGCTTTTCCCTCCTCGCCCTGACCGATGCGCCGGCTCGTCGTCGCCCTTCTGATCCTGCTCGTCGGCGTCGTCGCCAGTGCGCGACGTCTGGGGCCGCTCCCCACGCTCGGACCCTTCCTGGACCCCGCGCACGGCGTGTGGTCGCTCGCGCGCTCCGCATCGCTTCCGCGGAACGCATCGGCGCGCGTGCTCCATCTCGCCGACTCGGTGTCGGTCGTATACGACGAGCGCGCCGTGCCGCACATCTTCGCCGCGAGCGAGGAGGACGCCTATCGCGCGCTCGGCTACGTGGTGGCGCGCGATCGCCTGTTCCAGCTCTACCTGCAGACCATGGCGGCGAGCGGCCGGCTCACGGAGATCGGCGGTCCGCGAGCGCTCGCGCTCGATCGCGAGATGCGCGGACTCGGCCTGCCGCGCCGAGCCGAACAGCTCGTTGCCGCCGAGCGCTCGGACACGTCGAGCGCGCTGCGCAACGTGCGCGCGTACGCGGACGGCATCAACGCGTACATCCGGCAGATGCCGGCGAGCGAGCTGCCGCTGGAGTTCCGGCTCACCGGCACTCGCCCAGAGGAATGGACGACCGCAAACACGTACCATCTCATGAACCGCATGGGATGGACGCTCGCCTATCTCGCCACCGAGAACGACCGCGCGGCCGCGGCATCGCGCGTGGGCATGCCTGCCGCGAAGGCGCTCTTTCCCGACGACTTCCCGATCCAGGAGCCGATTCAGCCGAATGGCCAGCAGGCGACGCGATTCGACTTTCGACCATTGCCTCCCCCGGGTCCGCCGGACAGCGCGAGCGCGCAGGTAGTCGCCGCAACGAATGCTTTCCTGCCCTCCCTTGCCCGTGAGCGCGAGCTCGCCGATGAAGAGCCGCGCGCGATGGCCAGCAACAACTGGGCGGTCTCTCCGCGTCGCACAGCGAGCGGGCGCGCGCTGCTGGCCGGCGATCCGCATCTCGATCTCTCGCTGCCGTCGATCTGGTACGAGGCGCACCTCGTGGTGCCCGGGAAGCTCGACGTCTATGGCGTGACGATTCCCGGCTCGGGCGGGATCGTCATCGGCTTCAATCGGGACGTGGCGTGGACGTTCACGAACACGAGCGCCGACGTGCTGGACTATTACGCCGAGCAGGTGGACGACGACGAGCATCCCACGCGCCACCGGCTGGACGACGCATGGCGGCCGCTCGAGCGGCGCACCGAGGTCTATCGCGGGCAGCACGGTGAGACGGTCGCAACGGACACACTCTACTTCACGCATCGCGGACCGCTGCGGCGAGTGCGCGGGCGCTGGGTCTCGATGCGGTGGACGGTGCTCGAGGGAGGGCGCGAGCTACAAGCGTTCTATGGCGCGTCGCACGCCCGCTCGGCCACCGAACTGCTGGATGGCTTCGCGCGGTCGTTCCAGGCCCCCGCGCAGAACATGCTGGCGGCGGATCGCGGCGGACATATCGCCATTCGCTCCACGGGCCGCTTCCCCGTTCGGCCCGGCGACGGCAGCGGCGCCGAGCTGCGCGACGGAACGCAGAGCGCGAACGACTGGACTGGCGCGCTGCCGATTGCGGCGTACCCGCAGTCGCTCGATCCGGCGCAGGGATATCTCGCGTCGGCGAACCAGCAGCCGATCGATCCACGCGTGGCGCGCGGATGGTGGGGGGGCAGCTACGACCCCTGGCGCGCGATGCGCATCAACGCGCTGCTGCGTGCGGATTCGGTCGCGACGCCGGACGGGATGCGGCGGGATCAGACCGATCCCGGCAGCGCACGCGCCGACCTGTTCGTGCCGTACTTTCTCGCCGCGGCGCAGCGCGTGCTCGCGCGGGCGGACATGGATACCGAGTCGGCGCGCCTTTCCGAGGCGAGCGGTCTGCTGTCGCAGTGGGACCGCCGCTACACGCGCGACAACCGCCGCGCCGTCCTGTTCGAGGGCGCCATGCAGGAGCTCGTGTCGCGCACGTGGGACGAGCTGGCGTTCGCGCCCG
>JBJMNM010000499.1:0-5505 GCA_045804305.1 Gemmatimonadaceae bacterium
CATCGACGCGGCGCGATCGCCCGGTGCGGGGATGCTCTACGTAGGCCCGATGCCGATCGTGACGGGCAGCGGAGCGGTCGCCAAGCGCTGAACAGCCGCTCGGGCACACTCGATCAACCGCCGCTCGGGCACACTCGATCAACAGCCGCTCGGGCCGGCCCCTCGAGACCGTCGGGGAGGAAGCGGATCACAACGGATCGGCGGATCGCCTCCGTGCCATGCCAAAGCCGCCGAGTGGCAGAGCCGAACAACTTTGGGGGTGCGGGGCGAGGGCTCTGTGGCGAATCGATGGCGTCGCGGTGGCCGAGTGCTCAACCACTTCTTTCCGGCTCACCGGGGCTAGCGTGGCGCTACGCATTTCTCCCGCACCGTCAAAGCATTTCTGGCCGGGTGCATGGAGCTGTGGACGCCCACACGGCATCGATCCGAAGATCCGTGTTGATCCGAACTTCCCAACGGTCTCGAGGGGCCAGCCCGAGCGGCGGTTGGCGAGCGGCGCATGGGACAAGCCCGAGCGGCTGTTCGCTAATCGAGTGTCCCGAGCCGCCATTATCATGTCCTCAGCGCGCGCGTCAGCGCCCGGTCCAGCCCGTTCGCGAACGCCTGCTTGTCGCGCGGCCCGTACGCGGCGTTGCCACCGGTCTCCAGGCCGGCACCGCGCAGCGCATCCATGAAGTTCCGGACCGACAGGCGCTCACCGATGCTCTCGGCCGTGTATTCCTCCCCCCGCGGGTCCAGCACGAAGACGCCCTTCGGGACGAGGATCGCCGCAAGGGGGATGTCGGCGGTCACAGCGACGTCGCCGCGCTCGGCATGCTCCGCGATGTAGCAGTCGGCCACGTCAGGCCCGCCGTCGACGCGTACAGCCGACAGATGCTTGTAGCCAAGGGGCAACTGAAGACGCTGATTGGCCACGAGCACGGTCTCGAGCGCGAGGCGCTCGGAGGCGCGAAAGCACACCTCCTTCACGTCGCGTGGCGCGGCGTCGGCATCGAGCCATAGCTTCATTAGAGCGAATCTCGGGTCAGGGAGGGTTATTCGCCATGCGGGTTGCGGCACTCTACGACATTCACGGCAATCTCCCCGCACTGGAAGCGGTGCTTGCCGACGTGCGCGACGCCGATGTGGACATCATCGTGATCGGCGGCGACGTGGTCCCCGGTCCGCTACCGCGCGAGACCGTCTCCCGTCTCGAGGACCTGGATGTGCCTATCCAGTTCATCCACGGCAACGGCGAGTCGGCCGTGCTCGCGGAGCTGGCCGGCAAGGACGCCACCGTCCCCGCACCCTTCCACGAGCTCATACGCTGGAGCGCGCGGCAGCTCGAGCCCTCGCAGCAACAGTCCATGTCACGCTGGCCGCCTACGCTGCGCCTCGCCATTCCAGGGCTCGGCGACGTGGTGTTCTGTCACGCCACGCCGCGTAGCGACACGGAGATCTTCACGCGTCTCACGCCGGACGACAGCATCGCACCGGCGTTTGCCGGCGTCGCTGCTCCGCTCGTGGTCTGCGGGCACACGCACATGCAGTTCGACCGCACGGTGAGAGGGATTCGCGTCGTGAACGCCGGCAGCGTGGGCATGCCGTTCGGCGCCCCAGGCGCGTACTGGCTGCTGCTCGGCCCCGACGTACAGTTGCGGCACACGACATACGATCTCGCTGCCGCGGCCGAGCGTGTTCGGGCCACGAGCTATCCTCAGGCGATGGAGTTCGCGACGCGTGACATCCTGAAACCCCGCACCGAGAAGGAGATGCTCGACGCGTTCTCACGCTAGGCGCGGCGGCGCTGGCGCGCGCCGGTCCGCCGTTTGCGCGGCATCACGACATGATCTGTGATTTTCCCAAGGCGCACATTACCAGCGTGGGGCAGTTCGTCTCGTACTTGGAGAACCATTGCCGCCTCGATGGGCTCGTCTTTCGCGGGCAGCGCGAAGACCGGCCGCTCGCACCGCAGCTGAGCCGGTTGCGGCCGCGCGACATGACGCGCGCGGAGCTCGAGCGCGTGATGGTGAATGAGTTCATCCGGACGGCGCCGCCGCACCTGGACATCGTCCCCGCGTCGACCGTGGAGTGGCTGGCCGTGGCGCAACACTATGGAATGGCCACTCGACTGCTCGACTGGACCCTCAGCCCGCTGGCCGCGCTCTGGTTCGCCGTGGCCCGCAAGCCGGCAGAGGGCGACGGCGTGGTGTGGATTCTCCAGTCCGCCGATCTCGAGGACCTCGGACAGGAGGAGGACGCACTGTCGATCGAGCGGGTGAAGCTCGTGCGACCGCGTCACATCGTCGGTCGCATCGTATCCCAGCTCGGAACGTTCACCATCCATCCCTTCGTCGGCGACGAGGTCGCGCCCATCGACGTGATCCCCGAGCACAGCACGTCGTTGAAGAAGATCACCATCGCGCGCGACAGCTTCCCCGAGATACGTTGGGTGCTCGACCGGTGCGGAGTGAATGCGTCCTCCATCTATCCTGGACTGGACGGCCTCTGCGCGCACCTGCAATGGGCGCACACCTACGAGGACGAGAACGAAAGCGCGTCGTTCGAGCAGCGGTAGGTGGGCAGGACACGAGCGGCCTTGACGCCGTCGGCCGGCGCACGATACCCTCGTGCATCACGACCACGCGGTCGCGGTCGCCCTCTCGCTCATCTCACACCGCCTGCGAGGCGCTCATGGTGTTGACCATAGCAATCATCATCCTCCTGCTCGGCGTGGTGTTCGGCATCGCCGCCAGCAAGCCGAACGAGTTCACCGTGCGTCGCTCGACGCGCATCAGAGCCACGCCGGAGAAGATCTTCCCGCTGATCAACGACTTCCACAATTGGGCCGCGTGGTCGCCGTGGGAGAAGATGGACGCGACGATGACGAAGAGCTTCAGCGGCGCCCCGAGCGGACGAGGCGCCGTGTACGAGTGGGAGGGCAACTCGAAGGTCGGCAAGGGACGCATGGAGATCACCGACGCCTCCGCGCCGCGCAAGGTCGCCATCGCGCTCGATTTCATCCGCCCATTCCGGGCGAACAACAGGACCGAGTTCATCCTCGAGCCGCAGGGCGACTCCACCGACGTGAGCTGGACGATGCATGGTGCCAGCCCGTTCGTCACGAAGGTGATGAGCGTGTTCATGAACATGGACAAGCTGATCGGTCGCGATTTCGACGCCGGGCTCGCGAACATGAAGGCGAGCGCGGAGCGATAGCTCGACGGGACGCTGCTCGGCGCCGGAGCCAGGTCGGTGTGGCGTCCCAACTGAGGAGCTTCTAGCAATGAACGACCTCTGGTCCTCCGACGCGCCGGCCGCGTGGCGCAAGGCGCTCGACAGCTACGACGACGTCGTGGCGCGACAGAAGGTGGCGCGGCTGCCGGAGCTGGATCGCTGGTATCGCGGCGAGCTGCCGGGCGTGATCGCTTCGCGGCGGACGGCGCACGTGACGCTCCCGGAGCTCGTCCGGATCACCGAATGGAAGATGGCCCGTGGTGTATGGCGCGCGCCGAATCTGGTGCTCGTGCGCGGCAACGATCCCGACGTGGTGGTGACGACCAGCACGAAGGCGCTGGCGACGATTCCGCACCCCACTGCGCCGATCACCGTGCTGGCGGCGCTCGACGGCGTCGGTCCAGCCACCGCGTCCGGAGTTGCCGCTGCCGCGGCGCCGGAGCGATACCCCTTCTTCGACGAGCTCGTGGCCGCGCAGGTCCCGGGGCTCGGCAAGGTCGCGTGGACCCACGGTTTTTACGCCCGCTACGCCGCTGCGCTCCGGGAGCGCGCCGCGGCGCTGGGCGCGGACTGGACCCCCGTGATGCTGGAGCGCGCCCTGTGGGCCCACGTGGGCGGGAAGGCCGGCACGCGATAGGGGCACCAAAAGTGCACGGATGACCCCGCTTCTCGGCTGAGCACGGGCCGTGGCATCGATCACGCATTCAATATCAGCACCCCAGCGACCGACTCGGAGCCACACCCTCATGCGCGATACGAAGTCCACTCCTCCCGACCTCTCCGCCCTCAACGACGACTACGAGATCGTCGGCGAGATTACCGGGACGGGCGACGCCCACAGCTACATCGCGACCCGGAAGGGCGATAGCACGAAGCGGCGCGACGACCAGACTGGCGTCGTCATCACCGTCGTCACCACACCGGAAGGGGACGAGGCGAACGCGCTGACGCACCTCGCCGCCGACACGCAGTTGCTGGCGCGCACCGCGCACCGGCGGCTGGTCCCGATCATCGAGGGTCGCTGGATCGGCGACGACGCGTACGCCGTGGTGACCCACCGCATCACCGACCCGTCGCTGGCGCAGAAGCTCGCGACGTCGGAAACGTTCTCGAACCCGCGCATCGCCGCGATCCTGCGCGAGGTGAACGGTCTGCTCGAGTGGGCGCGCGAGCAGAAGGTGGTGCACCGCAACATCACGGTCGACCGGGTCTTCCTCGAGCCCAAGACCGATCGCGTCCGTGTCTCCTTCGCCATCGCGCCGATCAAGCGTCTCCATCAGTCCGACGCGGACGACGACGCGCGCACGATCGCCCGGTTGGCGATGGCGATGCTCACGGGCGAAGTGGACCCGCGGACGTACGAAGGGCAGTCGCTCACGGAGCTGCGGCCGGATCTACCCGAGCAGCTCGACGAAACCATCCACGCGCTGCTCAGCGAGAAGCGCACGGACAATGCCGCCGACCTGCCGGCATTCCTCGCGATGGTCGGGATGGCCGACCCGCTCGCGCAGGGCGAGACGGAGCGCGACCGCATTCGCGCCGAGATCCTCGAGGAACAGCGCGCCGAGCGCGAGAAGCTCGCGAACGAGCGTACGGCGTTCGAGGCCGAGATGGCGGCGGCCCGTGCCAACTTCGAGCGCGAGATGGAGCTCGACCGCGAGAAGGTCGCGGCACATCGCGCCGAGTTGGAGCGCGCCGCGGAAGCGGAACGCGCGCGGCTCGAGAAGGAGCGGGCCGACCTGGAGCGCGCCGTCACGGCCGAACGCGACAAGCTGCAGCGGGCGCTCGCCGAGGAGCGGGCTGCGCTGGCCGCGACGCGTGCGTCGCTCGAGCGAGCCGCCGCCGAGCAGCGCGCGGAGGTGGAGCGCGCGGCGGCGCTGGACCGCCAGCGGATCGAGGAGCTCCGCGCCGAGATCCGCCGAGCGGGAGAGCTCGAGGTGGAGAAGAAGCGCCAGACGGCGCTCGAGGAGATCACCGACGACACAGCGACTTACGATCGCGCCGAGCTGGCCACGCCGCTGTTCGTGGCGCCGGTGAACGTGCCGCTCGAGCCGCTGGTGTTCAATGACGACACGCCGCTGATGCAGGATAGGGACATCACCTTCGCGCCGGCGCGCGAAGACGCGACGCCGATCGTGATGCCCGACGAACCGGCCGACAAGCCGGCGCCCGCGGTCGTCGTGAACGGCACTCCATCTCCGTCGCGTCGGAAGTGGCTCATCGGGGCCGCCGCCGCGGGTGAGGAAGCGATCGTCGCCGCGTCCGCCGTCGTGATCTCGAGTCGACATC